>CAYJHL010000035.1:0-12772 GCA_964369585.1 uncultured Treponemataceae bacterium
TTGTACCGGTTACCTTAATACCCCACCAAGGTTCAGGGTCACTACCTACTTTAGATGCATCAGGCTCAAATCTATCAATGGTGTAAACCTTGTGCTCATTCGTTGTAAGGAAACTGACATCAGCATCATCAAAGTCATTATTGGCATCAGGGTCGTAGTTAGTATCTAGTTGCATGTACACAGCTTCAACTTCTTCATTATCTTCAGCACTACCAAATACTCGAATGGTTCCACCCAGTATTACTTCTGTAGCCGATCCTTCCGGTATAGGAGAAATTATTGAAACTTTAGGTTTATCCCCATCGGGGTCAACAATGAGAATATATTCTTCTGCTTCAGTTATATACTCATTACCCAATATATCTTGAACACGGAAAACTATAGGAAGTTTCCAAAGATTTGAACCGACAGAGGTTTCTTGTCCATGGTCTTCTGTAAATGATGTAAGTGTATAATCAGTAAGTCCGTCATCTTCAAAACGGATTTGCCATGAAGTGCTGCCAGAGCTAACGGGTTTCCAACCAGTATCGCTTGCTAGAGGTTGTCGCCACCCACTACCTTCTTTTTCTGGGAATATATATCTTACAGCATCTTCTTGCGGAAGACCCGAACCACCACCAGTATCTACACTACCATTTACTGCTACAGCTCCAGTAACTTGAGCACTATTAAGAGGATTTAATACTTGCATTGTAGGCGCAATATTGTCTACAAACAAAGGCATGTCACGCGTATTTTCCTCACCTGCTTCATCAACTACTTTTAAGGTTATTGTAGCATAGTCATTTTCAGGAAAATAAGTGAGATTTGTAGTATCAATGAGTGCAACATAAGCATTGTCTTCTGTAGGATGAAGTAAAATTACATTTTCAACAGATGATTTATTTGTAGTCCATATAGCCTTAGCAATAGCATTATCATCTTCACCAGTAAACTTTATTGCGAATATCTTAGAAGTTCCTCCTACGAAATCATTATCGATAAAGGTCTTTCCATCAACGTCATCATACCACGGAGAGTTACTCGTTGGGGTTGTATCAATAACAAGATTCGTTATGGTCGGGGCTTTTGTGTCAACCGTTAAGAGAATAGAACTACCCTTCTCACTTGAAGCAGGTTCAATATAACCAAAGGTATTATCTCCATCTGTTATTTTTGGACTCATTTGTAATTCTTCTGCTGTTATATTCGACCCCAATTCGGTAGAAACAAACACCGTACCGGCATCATCAGTAATTTTAAAACCAATATCACGAATACCGTCAGAGCCAAGATCAATTGTCCAAGAACCACTTGTAAAGCTTGTTGGACTTTTTTCTGTTTGAATTCCATTTTCTGTAACCAGAATCTTAAAGTTATCTTTACTGATAGCACCGTCATCATCGGTGACAATTCCACTTAACACAGCTGTTGCGCTACCGCTACCTTTTAACCAAACTCTGTTATTCTTAGCCATTCCATCAAGGCTTAGGTTAGATATGGTAACAATTGGGCGATCGTCATCTTGATTTATAAACACTTTAAGAGGTTTTTCTGCAGTATTACCACCTTCGTCAGTTACGACAACACGCATGTCAAGAGAATTTACATCAAAAGCAGTTGTAACAAGTTCAAGTGTCCAGTCAAAAACCTTATTTTTATCTGTTTCTTCATCGAGTACTTCCCAAGTGTTGTCAGCCTTTTTATACTCTAAGCGAACTGATGCTATTTCACCACTGTTATCATTTGCTGACCCACTCACAGAAATAGTTCCATTTACTTCGGAATTATTTGAAGGAGAGTTTATAGTAAGCGTTGGGCTTTCACCATCAATGTTAAGTGTAAACAACAAGAAGTCGGCAGTATTGCCAACCTTGTCTGAAAGTCGGAATGTTACCGCACCACCGTTCGGTGCTCCATTTGTTAAAGCTGTTTGAATATTATCTTGTGTAATAGTAAGTGCAGCTGCTCCTTCTGTAACATCAAACTCTGTTGAGTCTTCAAGCTCAACACTGCCTATTTTTACTAGTCGTACAGATGTAGCACCGCTAGATCCATCACTATTTGTTATATCATCTGCAATGCTTTTAAATTCAATCGGTATTTCTGTTACACCGTCTGAGTAAATAGTAGGGGACGTACCATCTGCAATGATATTCCCTTGCACTGATTTTAAAACAAGAGAAGTTGGTACTGCTCTATCAACATAAAGAGAAAGATGGGAAAGCTCTGAAACATTGGCAGAAGCGTCTGTTGCCCTAAAGTATACTTTATATGAACCACTTTCTGTAAAAGAGGTATTTCCTTCCCACACTCCTAAACTTTCATCTGTAATTGTTAAAGAGTACCATTGAGCAGTATCCAAAGCTGGATCATCTGCGGTCCATTCAACGGAACTTATCCCGCTAGCAATAGAACTTTGAGGAGCGACATCTTCTGGTCGAACAAAAAGTGTGAGAACACCAGTGTTATACCAATGTTTAATATTCTCTGTGTCAGTATCATCAATCCAATTTGGACTTTCAGGCTCTGCAATTTTTACCTCACCCAAATTTGGTGCGATGCTGTCAAAAATAAAGCTTTGCGCCTTTTCTAAACCTACATGATCAACAATAATGACCGTAACTTTAATTGTTGTATTATCTAGTATACTACCGTCATTTTGACCTGTGATTTCATTCAGTGAAAGAGAAATTGTTTCTCGTCTAGGCGAGGAAATTGCTTTTGACAACTCATTTTCTGATCCGCTACTACCCAATAGCTCTAGCTCAATGCGAGAACCTGCAGTGCCCGCATCATTACCTGCTATAAAGGCGTTACTGTTATCAGTGGACCGAATATTTACACTAAGTGTTTTGTCATCATCTATTTTTAGTGTGCTATGAGTAAGACTTGATATAGTTGGCTTTTCTAAGTCATAGTCAACAATATATTGCTCTATATCTCTTACCCCTGTTGAATCAATTACTGTAAGGGTAAGTGTGTATTGCTGTGTAGCAACAGGGCTTCCAAAGTTTTTATGTGTAAGAGGAACTTCCCATTCGTACTGATCTTTATCGGCATTAGTTGACCAAAGCTTAGCGGGGGTACTCGGTTTCTCGTCAGTAGGTGTTATTGTCATTCTTTCAGAATTACTAATATCCCCTCCAGAAAGGGTATATTCTAATCTATTAATTTTATGACCAGTATTTTTAAGTTCTGAGCGAATTGTTCCAGTAAATGTAGTAATTATTGATTCTTCATTCAAATTCGTATCAATAATTGCGTCAGTTGCTTTAGCGTCTGGATGTGTTACATCAACAGTATGACCAACTAAACCATCCATGTCTTTTACTGTAATAACAGGCGGTAGACTGGAAGAAACGCGCTGAAACCCATAGTAGACGCCTTCTCCATTGTAAAATACAGAATCATTTATATCAGAACCAATTATTTCAATTATGTATGAACCATAATCTAAATCTTCTACTACGCCAGTAAAAACAGAAGTATTTTCTTGTGGGTTTATATTTTGTATATCTGTTGTTTTAATACCCACTTGTGATAATGTATATGTTCCATTTAAATGAGCATCATCGTTACTTCCTACTATAGGAAAAAGAGTATATGCTGCAGAATAGTACGAACTATAGTCGAATGCAGCAGCGTTTTCTGTTGGTAAAAGCGATTTTATTAGAGTTACGCCATCATCTTCAAGATAGGAAGTCCCTTCATTTAATTGCAATGCACGAATCGTAACAGTATTATAATCTATTTCAACGCCGTCATTATTTGTTTTAAGACCAACAATGAGTGGAGCCGTTTCCAATAAAGTATTTTCAAAGGGAAACTTTGTAATAGGGCTATCTTCTTCAATAGCAGTATACGTAGGAGTAGTTGAAGGAAATAGCGTAAATAGTCCCATTTTGTTGTCTGTAGGACTAGGCACTCGAGGCAATTCACTCGCTTCATCATTTACTAGTGATGAATTAATTGATTCAGAGGAAAAGCCATTTGTCACGGATGGTGGAAAAATTGCATTAGGAAATATATTATCTTGTATTGTATTAGTAGTATCCTCAGTGCTTCTATTCATATACTTATATACAGTACTAGCAGAAGCTTCTACGTTCACTTGTGAGTAAAGGTAATAATGCGTATTTTCATTCCCTACACTGCCTTTTCCCTCATCTGTGTATGTACGAGATTTATCACGCGCTGTTACAAAATACCGAAAATCTTTAGCTCCTGCAAATTCGGTACCATAGAGTTGGTTGTATATATTGCTATCAGAATCGCCACCTTCAGCATAGATACCTAAAGGCTCTTGTGGCTCAATTAAACTACTCTCCAATGGAATTGAAATTTCTGCGAGTTTTTCAAAAGTTTTCTCATCGTATGCAATAAAGGTTATTTCTTCTATATTTTCATCGTAGGCTTCGCCTTTTATTCTTAATTCAGTTCCATAAGCCTCTGCATTAGTAGAGGACCCTGGTTGTTCAATATATACAACGGGAGCAGTATTATCTATTGAGAAATTACCATTTGTTACAGAAATCCTACCTGAGGTATCTGTTGCTGTAACTGTTACGGTATAATCACCATCTTTTATAGGGTACACATTATTTTCATCTGGAGTATTGAGCGCTATTGACCATGTAGTACCGGTTACCGTTGCACGGTTATTTTCCAAAGGTATGGTAGCACCAAGGATATCATTTATCGTAACAGCTACTGAACCAAGCGCAACATCATCCTTTGCTGTTCCCTTTACAATAAATTCACCACGGATTATAGCATTCTCTGTTGGAGATGGTTGTATAATCAAAAGTTCGGGTGGTAAAACATCCACAGTTTCACCTACCCCAAGTTTACATGTTGTAAAAAAAACAAATCCGATAGCCATAATACAAAATGATTTTAGCTTATTGCGGTTTTTACTTCTAAAGGAAGTAAAAAAATTATTTTTTTTCATCTTCAAATTTTCTTATCCTCTAACTTGTAAACAATTAAACAATTCAACTGTTACAAGCACCCTCATTTGCTGAGGTCACTGAAAAATTATCAGTGAATTATTTCAATTTTACGTAATTTTTAGAATATTGAGTTATAATAATAACTCAATATCTAAACTCGACTGTTATAACGCACATATAATATAACTTGTAAATACGTTTTATACCAAGGAGTCAAGAGTATCTACAATAAATTGGTCCAATGCTGCACCTTGATTACGTAGTTCCTCTACTGCCGACTCTTTATCCATAATACCTCGGTAACTTCTCTTAGAAACTAAGGCTACAAAGGTTTCTGCTATACGTATAAGCCGTGCGATAGTTGGTATCTCGTCTCCTTTTAATCCATACGGGTACCCACTACCATCAAGATTTTCATGATGACATGTGGTTGCTTCACCAAAAACACTTTTGTATTTTTCTGGAATAAAATCAAGCCGTTCAGAACCTTTTGTTACATGGTTCCTTATTTCTTGTTTTTGCTCATCATTTAATTCTTTTGATTGTAAAAGTTCTTTGTTAATATCTAAAAAACCAATATCATATACCAATGAAACGGTAAAATATAGCTTACAAGTTGCTTCATTTAAGCCCATTGCAGTGGCAAGTTTATACACAAGTTCTGCAACATTTCGGGCATTATTTTTTCTTCCTGTAATAAGGGAAATTTCTGCACCTAGTTGTTCACATTTTACTGCTATATCAGCTAGTTCAGCTTTTTCTTCTTCTGTTTGTTCAGGTTCAGGAAGTGCATCAATGCTTGAGCGTGAACTTCCAATATAACGTAAATTCTCCCCATACATGCTAGTAGCACCACCAAGTGCAAGTCGCTCACTTGGCATACGATTCATTTGTGATACCATTTGTAATGTCGCTTCAAATCGCTCATGCTGAAGTTTAGTATTTTTATTGTTTACAGACACTTGTATTATGAAAACAATACAAACAATTACTAATAACGCACCTATGACTGAAATAGAAATAATAATTGTACTATTATTTTTTTCTGTTATTTCTACACTTTCTGAAATTGCATCAGTAAACTTATCTGTTTGCTTATTTAGTTGTTCAAATACCTGTTCTTGGCTTGCAATCATATTTTCAAATTGAGCTGTCTGTGCTTCTACAAGAGCATTTTTTTGTTGTTCTAATATTTCACGCACACCGACATCTGTAGTAGAATCAGCTTGCCTGGAAAGTTCTGATACTTCTAGTTCATTAATGGCGTGCACACGTACACTTACACGGTTACTTGCTAAAAGTGGATATAATCCTAAGTTTGCTTTTACATCGATAAATTCTGTGAATGCTTTCCGTTCTTGAATATCAATCAAATAGGCATAATACACATCTTCAGCAAATAAAATAACATTGTCGTTTACTTCATTTGCTGGATACAATTTTAAGGCGCTATTTATATATCTGTAAGCCTCATCATAGTTTTTTTGACTATATTCGTCATTAGCAGCTGACAAATACTTTGCTGTTAGATTTGCATCTGTATAAGCAAAAATGCTTAACACGAGTAATAATACTACAAAGATTTTTTTTAGTTTATTCATAATTCCCAACTCCAATACCAATTGATATTTTTAAATTATTATTTATATCGTTACCGATAATCATTAATGTGTTTGACACGTCAAATAGTGCGTTAATGTTAAAACTGTCCTGTTCAGAAATAGGTATTATTGTTCTAAGTCCCAGATCAAACGCTGTCTTTACATCTGGTAAAGATACATGACCAACCAAATAATCAAAACAAAGCCTGCTTTGTGTATTACCTATATTTATATTTCTCCACCCCAAACCAAGTGTTGGAGTGAAAAATTGCGAATCATTGTTATCTGTATCAACGGCATCGTCTAGTATACCTTTAAATCCAATTCGTAGAAAGATGTTTTCAGAAAAATCATTAAAGGAAATTGCGGGAATTATATTAAACTCCGTAACAAAATTTTCATTGCCCGAAAGAGTAATAACATGAGAAGATATATCTAATTCCGCGCCAATAGTAACTGCTGAGGCGATGTAAAAGACTTCACCAGATAGTCCAAAACCATACTTTAACCCCTTTTCAAAAGGGTTTGACAACAGCGATAGCGACATAAGCTTCGCATTAACACCCCAATTAAAAGGAGAATATCGTTCTAATTCTGAAAGATCAAAATATATATTTTGTCCTTCAGCACTTACCCGTTGCTCAAATTCTGGCTCAAAGTTTTCACGAATAGGATCTGCTTGCTTTTTTTCCACTTCTAGTTGCGCAAGTCGTACTTCCTCTTCTTGCTTGTGTTTCGCTTCACGTGCATCAAGTGCTTTTCCTATTCGGGTATATAAATCTAAGGCTTCAAAATTATCCAAATTAATATTTATTAGCGACAATGAGGCAAAATGAGCAAACTCCAATCGATTGAATATAAGTGCCTCTCGGATTTTTTTTATAACATACGTTTCTACATCACTATATAATGGTGCAGTCTGTGTTTGTTCCAGAACTCTTGATAGTTCCGACCTTGATTGACGTAAAAAAGCAATATCAATACTTTCTACAAGCCTCTCATTTTCAAGTGCATGCGCAACACTAAAACTGGAAAACAAACTAAGAACAATAAATAATGTCCGCACGATATTTAAGTATTTTTTAGCTGTACATTTCATCTTAGTATCCATTTTCTCCTTATATAAAATCCGCATTTGCGGTACGTCATTTAGAACGCATATCAGCAGTTTTTAACCTGCAAATAATACAAAAACGTGAAGTTTTTGTATTACATTAGAAAACATTTGCTCTTATTCCAATTGCAATTTGTGGAACTAAAGATGCGATGTCCACAGTACTGCTTTGTACATCGGTTGGAATAAACCATAATTGACCTTCAGTATAAAACGAAAAGGTGTTAAAAAATTGTTGTTTAGGGATTGTCACCCTAGGAAATTCAATTTGTAACAACACTGCTGAAAGCATTTGAGGTTTACCACTTTGTGTTTCAGAAAAATATGAAAAGTTAGCACCTAAAGCAAAGGAAGCAGACAACCATTGCCAATCAGGTCCTGCAAAACTACCAAATGGAATAGTTGCGACATTTGCCAGTAGTTTTCCACCTAATACAGTCCCACCATATCTAAACGGACTATTCGTTTTATTCAATATTTCAAACTGAGCTTGTGTTAATTGGCCTGCTTGAAACTGCAGCTTTACGTTATCGTCAAAAAATGATAACCCTACTCCAACATCAAACAATGTTATTCCTAAAAAGTGCACATCGATATATAGTCCTTGTATAAAAGCTGGAACTCCATATGAAGTTTTATCTCCAACACGTAAGGCAATATCTACATTTTCAAGCTCAATATCATCAGAACTAAGACCAACAAAATCTAATTCATTGTTAAACCTACCGCCTTCGCCTGGAGATATAAGTTCAACATTTGGTTTTGTTTTATCTATTCTTATTATTGATCTAGTCACAGCTTGATCTCTGTTTTTCATAGTTGCTCGGACTACCAAAAAGTGATAACCTTCTGCTAAATAACCATCTTCTATACGGTAACGCCATTTTCCACTTTTACCAATTTCCTCAAAAGTTTTTCCATTGTCAAAGCTAATTTCAATTTTTTCAACAGTTTTGTCATAAATCGCATTTTTCTCGTCACGAGTGCTCTCGCTTGACTCAAGAATAATCAAATCTTGCTCTGTAATAGCATAACCAGCACTACCTTCTAACCAAGGCCTATCAATGGCAAAGTCACCCATTGTAAAATTATCTATCGTTATCCAAGGACCAAATGGTATATAATTGAGCGAGTGTACGTTTGAATCAATTTGCTCACCAGATGCTGTTATTGCCCGAACGTACATAGTGCGTTCACCTGCGGCAACCATTTCAGGCGTTACTTCAAATTTAAAGTAGCCACTTTTTGTTATAGTTGTTTCTGTGGTATACAAGCCATCTACAAACAAAACAAGTTGAGAGATAGGCTCACTGGATGACGCGCGTCCATACACATTAAATACACCATTTACATATTTTCCAGAAAGAGGATACATTAAATCTACTGTAGCATCTAAATATGTTGAATCTTTTTCAATATTTTTAGATACACTGCGTCTATTCCCACCAACATCTTCTGCTATGACTTCAATATTATATGTGCCATTTGCTAAAAATGAGGTATCAATTACCTCTGCAATAACTACATCTGGTTTTAATTCTATGTAGCGCAGTACTTCAGGAACATTAGTTTCTCCATTTAACGAAGAAATTCGAACTGAAAGTGATTCTAAATTGATATTATCACTTGCTTGTCCAGAGACAAATAAATTTTCAGCAATACTTGCTCCATCGAGGGGTAAATCTATTTGTACCATAGGTGCAGTATTGTCAATATTAATAAGACTTGAATAAATTGACTCTACCCCATAACTATCAACAATCTTTAAGAAAACTACATGACTGCCATCTTGCATAAGACGTGTATCAAATACATATTGCCATATTTCTGTGCCTTCTGCTAAGTTATATGAATTACCATTATCCAAGGATACAAAAACTTGAGCGATGCCATTATTATCGCTTGCAATACCACTAAGAGCAGTGATACCATGCACTGTTTCATCAAGTGCAGGTTTTGTAACCTCACCTGCTGGTTCTTCACGTGAGACGCGCAAGTTAACTGTAACTTCTTCTCCACGAACGCCATACATGTCTACAGCATACATTGATATAGAGTGTTCATTGTCTAATAAATCATCAAAAGAAATAGGGTATGAAAAACTATTTGTATCATTTGCTATTTGGAAATAGCCTCCACCGTCTATACTGATAAAGATGTCAGATACACCATCATCATCAAAAGACACACCTGAGACTTTGTATCCTGTTGTAATAAGACTGTCTTCCATTGGAACGTTAATTTCTACTACAGGCAAATCTGATGTTGTATCAATTTGGAAGTCATACCTATCAATAATTGTAGAATTTCCTGCAGCATCAGTGAATCTATAAGCCATATCATCTTGTAAAGGATGCTCTCTGCCTCCAGTTAAATGAGTAATTAGAGGCTTAAGTTCTAGATTTACATTTTCTCTAGAAACTAAAGAGTCCTCCGTTTCCATGAGTAGAGCTAAAACAGAAGGTAGAGCTTCCCCAAGTATAAGCTTTCCGCCGTTGTCTTGTACATTGAATACAAGGGTTGTTTCCCCATTGATGAGACTTCCTGCTGGGGGTGCAATTACCGTAACTTCTGGGGCTACTGTATCCTTAATTATTGCAATCCTTTCTATTGATTCTTTTTCTGTGTTGCTTTTTGCTCGAATATCTACAGTAATAAGGCCATCATCATATCCCCCAAGAAAAATATCTGTACTCCAACTATCATCAATTTGCAAAGAAATATCTGTCCACGATTCTCCTAAGTCAAGAGAGTAAGAAAGGCTTTGAATGCCATTTACATCACTTGCCGTTCCGAAAAGAGTTACCGTATCTTGTACCCATTTGTTTTGCAAACTACTATCAACTACAAGTGTAGGTACCTCGTTTGAAACGAATAGAGAAATTGGATCTGACTGATGTGCAACACCCTGTGAGTCGGTAATAGTTACTTGTACATCACTGTAAAAACCCTCAATATTTGCGCTAAGCGAAACTATATTTTGGTTAACACTAAGAGAAAGGGATGATGCATCAGAACCCATTCCAACAGATGTAATTTCTGCTTCAATAGGAAGGGGAAAGTCTGCATATCCATTAATTACAGTTCCTGCAGTAAGTACATACGAACCTGAAGGTAATACTTTTACTGCTTCATCAGGTATCCACGTATATGTATTTGTTATAGGCAATTTTAATAATGGTGGAGGTGGCGGCTCTTCACCCTCTTCAAGCTTAACTTCTTTTATTTCTTGACTTTGTCTTTCAATATATAAAACAATTGTTTCATTAACTTCTCTTCCTAATGTATCCACTGCATAAACATGAAGAGGGAGTACACCCAAAGGTGCATTAGCTAGTGGTATTTTCAAACTGACTTTATCAGAAGGTGACTTAAGTTCGGAGTAATTCTCTACACTATTAGCAAATCTCCATGCAGCTTCTTTTATCTCAGTACCTTCAATTGTGTAGTTAATATAAGAATCAGGTGCTGTTTTAATGGACATCCCATAAACATAGTTAAGTGCCTCTCCACGACTATCTATCATAATAGTAGGATTAGAGATAACTGGCTTTTTGTTGTGGACAAAAGGAATAACTACCTCATCACTTATTATGCCATGGATATCCTCGGCACGAACACTAAGTGTATTTTTACCTTCAAGAAGCGGAATTTGTGATAGAGGTATATCTGCATAAAAAACACCATCTGTATCTAGTGAAACTTCTGCTTGTCCATTTAAAGAATACAGTATACGTGCAACTCCATCATCATCGTTTACAATACCACGCAGATATAAGTCATCTGTAACAACGTAATTTTGAGGAGGAAATTGAACTGTTACAATAGGCTTATCCGCTTCAGAATCAATTTCAATATCTTGCTTAATAATTGTTATATTTCCCGCAACATCGGTAGCGGCAACGGCAACATTTGCCTTTGCACTCTTAAAGTTTCGCAAATCTAAATCTACTGTCCAATAAGGATTCCCTGCTAAAAGAGGTATTTCACCATTTAATTCGCTGCTAATAAACCAAGAAAGACTTTGTATGCCTATTGAATCTTGTGCTAAACCAGAAATTGAAAAAATTCCATTTTCAACCTTACCTTCTTCAGGATACAAAAGTGAAACTACGGGTTTTGTGTTATCTACAAAGCATAGCCAGGTGTATATATTACTAGAACCTGCTTCATCTTCGGATTTAAACCACACAACAGAGGGACCATCAACTAATTTAGTTGTATCTATTGGAAGTGTAAAAGTCCATTCATTTTCATTTTTTAAGTATTTTAGCTTAAGAGGTATAAATGTTTCCCCCCGATCAAGCGAATACTCTAAATATTTGATGCCGTTTCCGTCTTCTACTTTTCCTGCAAGAGTAATTTTTCCAGATACAAGTTGACCAAGTGCTAAATTTTCTACAAGCGTTACTGGTTGTTTTCGGTTTAATTGCCAAGTAGTGGTTGCAGAGTGTCCTTTAATTCCATTAATATCAACACTATATGCTTCTATCGTATGTACGCCTTCTTCCATATCTGAAGTATCTAAAAAGTAAGACCAAAATTCGGTTCCTTGCGCACGAATAGGGTTTTCAACATTCCCGTTAAGTATGAGTTCTACATAGGCAACTGCATCATCGTCAATAGCTGTACCTACTATGTTTAAGTTTCCCACAATAATACTGTCTGCAAAAGGATTTGTAATGCCTGTTATTGGCAAGTCAGATTCTGGGTCAACAAACACATTAAATGGACCTGCATTGCTTATATTGCCAGCAGCGTCAGTAGCAGTGATGAGTATATTGTATTTCCCTTCTTCTCTTTCACTAATATCAAAGGTTTCCTGCCAACTTGCAATGTTCTCAACTGTGCGTTCAACATTATCTTCTCTACCTGCAGCGAAGGTTGAAACAGCTAAAACCAACAATAAAACAGTAAAAATAGCTTTAGTATTAATAAATACGTCCTCCAAAAATTTTAAAAGGTATTCCATTCGTGAAAACACAAACTCCTACCACTTTATCGGCACATTTAGTGTGCATCGATACTATATTTTTTTCTTCAAAATAAGTAACTTTGATACTATATACGATTCATAGTACCAAGTTAGAAATTTTGTTAATAAGTATATCAAATTTTCATGT
>CAYJHL010000035.1:12782-13553 GCA_964369585.1 uncultured Treponemataceae bacterium
GATTATATCACGTTCTCACAGAAATCTATTTTACAAAAAAAATACTCGTGCTAATGCACTTTTATACAGATAAAGAAGAACAGGATGTTTAAACTGGTTTTTATTCGTATTGTAAAACTAAGTTTTATGCTTGGATTTTTAATCACTTTACAGTATACTACTAGAAGGAGTATACTATGGCATCAAACATAGATTTTGTTGAATTTATTATAGACCAAATTCATGATGTAGGACATGTACGCTACAAAAAAATGTTTGGCGAATATATGATATATGTAAATGATAAACCGCTTTTCCTTGTATGCAATGATACCGTGTTTGTAAAAAAGTTTGATGAATTGGCTGAAATAATGGTTAATGCTGAAACAGGATACCCCTACTCAGGAGCAAAAGAACATTATATAGTAGACATTGAAAATGCAGAGCTTTCAAAAAAAATAATTGCAATAATTGAACCATTAAAAGCAGTTCCAAAACCAAAAAAGAAAAAAGCTCCTTAAAGTCTTTATCTAGTTTATAAACTTTTACGTATTTTTCCCCCTATCCTTGGACCATACACCAATAATGCTTCATCTTCATTTTTTAAGAGTTTATTTAATACATTGTAAATATTATCATAGCTGATTGAGCGAATATGTGAAATAGTTTCTTCTAATGAGCATTGAGCAAAGTTAAGAAAATAGTTTTTTGCCAAAAACTTCATTCTTTGTTCCATGTCTTCACTTGCAATAATTTCTTCACCAATAATATGTTCTTTTGCAGCAAGTATTT
>CAYJHL010000036.1:0-13513 GCA_964369585.1 uncultured Treponemataceae bacterium
TCGTCGAGCTAATATTTTTGCCTGTGCTGTTGTTGGAATAAGTGGTGCCGTGTTACAAGAAAAAGATTATAAAAGGATAAATCTATGAAAAATAAACAATTTAATGAATTAGCTGTATGTGGATTGGAAGCGGTAAAATCATTAGGAAAGCATAATGCTCATTTTATTACAAGGTTTTACTTTGCAGAAAATAGGAAAAATGATTTTTCGCTTCTTTGTAAAGAACTTGCAACAAGCAAAAAGCCGTACAATATGGTTAACTCAATAGACTTAGAAAAACTTTCTGGTTCTACACACCATGAAGGTGTTGTTGCTATGATTGCAAAACCAGTTATAAAAGATGTTACATTTCCTCTAATCCAAACACTTACTCAAGAAAAACAAACTATATTAATATTAGATCGAATATCTAATGCAAATAATTTTGGTGCAATTGTTAGATCAGCAGCCTTTTTTGGACTAAAAACCATTATTATTTCTACAGACGATGCACAAAGTTCACTTACAACTTCGACATATAGAATTGCAAAGGGTGGTATGGATTTTGTTACTATTTATAAAGCTGAATCTATAAATAGACTCTTGGGTGATTTAAAGGGAAAATTTGTTAGCATAGGTACTGATGTTAGAACAGAAAATACTTTGCAAAATTTGAACGATGTTCTAAAGAAAAAGCCATTTGAATCATTACCGTGTGCACTTGTTTTGGGAAATGAAGAACATGGTATAAGTGAAGCAGTTAAAAAATCTTGTGATGTCTTGGTAAAAATACCAGGAGCTGCACGCAAGGGCGAAGGCATAGAAAGCCTCAATGTCGCCCAAGCTGCAAGTGTTTTATTATATGAATTAACTACAGAACTTTAAAAGCATTTTCTAAATCTGCAATTAAGTCCTGAACATTTTCAAGTCCACAATATATTCTTATTAAGTTTCGTGAACTGTGCCTATCTTTTGCTTCTTCATCGCTTAGCTTGTAGCAAGGCATAATTGCAAGCGATTCAAAGCCACCCCATGACACACCTCTTTGGAATATTTTCAATGCATCGCAAAATGCAACTGTTTTTTCTACACTTGCATCAAGCTCAAAACTCATTAGTCCTGAGCTTCCTGTAAGCTGTGCTTGTGCTAGTTCATATTGAGGATACGACTTCACCCCTGGATAGTTTATACGTTTAACTTCTTTTCTTGACTCTAAATACTCTGCAACTTTTTGAGCATTTTCTGAAGACTTTTCAAGCCTTAAAGGAAATGTTCTAATACTACGAAGTACTTGCCATGCTTCAAAATTCCCAAGTATTCCACCAAAAAGTTCTCTTTCACGTGCTTTTAGTTTTGAGATAACTTCTTTTGAACCAACAGCGCATCCACCAACTACGTCTGAGTGCCCGCCCAAATACTTAGACAATGTTTGAATACTAATATCAATACCTATTTCTATTGGTTTTTGATATACACCTGCAGTCCATGTATTGTCAATAATTGTTGCAATACCTTTTTCTTTTGCAACCTTAACAATTTTTTCTAAATCTTGTAGCTCTAAAACTAATGATGAAGGGCTTTCTAAATAAATAACACTAGTATTAGGCTTAATAGCGGCTATAATTCCGTCAGAGTCATCATCATTAATAAAGTCATATTCCATACCTAGCGAAGCAAGGTTTTCAGTAATAAATGTACGGGTAGGGCCATATACATTTTTTATTGTAATTATATGGTCACCAGTTTTCATATAATGCATAATCGCATTTGAAATTGCAGCCATACCTGATGCAAATGCCGCACAAGCTTCACCACCTTCTATTGCTGCAATTTTCTTTTCAACTAATGCTACAGTTGGGTTTGATACCCTTGTATACATGTATTGTTCTTCTTTGAATGGGTCATAGTTAAAATAACTTTCCATTGAATCGAACACAAAAAGCGAGTTCATAAATAATGGGGGAGTAACAGCATTGTGTAATTTTTCCTCTTCTCCCAAATGTGCACAAATATATTCTAGATTCTTGTTCTTCATTCCAGCCTCTCTTACAAACAAAATAATTTCTCAAACTATATATGACTGTATTTAAAATGTCAATATTTTTAAATAATAAATTAAAAATAACATTGTGATTACAAAAAAAAATAATTTCATGCTTGATTTTCTTATGATGTTGGTTTACAATTAAAAAGTATTTTACAAAAATACGTTATCTTATATCCCAACGTGGAGGAAAAAAAATGAAAAAAATCACTTTATTTGTAGTGATGGTTTTACTTACTGGATTTGTTTTTGCCGGTGGTGGCAGTGACAATGGTGAGATAAAACTAACAATGGTTGAAAGTCTTACAAGTCCTGGACGGACAGAAGTAATTCGAGGCTTGCTTGATAAATTTGAAGCAGAAAATCCTGGAATCACGGTCGAACTTATTTCACCGCCACTAGCAAATGCTGATGACAAAATTGCTCAAATGCTTTTACAAAAGCAACCACTCGATGTTCTTGAAGTACGTGACCAAACAGTAAAGCAGTTTGTTAATAACAAATTTATTGCTCCAATGGATGAATATTATAATGCATGGGACGGAAAAGATACTTTCCTTTCAGAAACATCTAAAGACGTAAGTCGTGTAGGTGGAGCAGCATATCTTATTCCTTATGGATTTTATCACAGAATTATGCTTTATAATAAAGCCGCATTCGATGCTGCTGGTCTTGAAGTTCCTACTAACTATGATGAAATTATAGAAGCTGGTGCTAAACTAGTTGATCCTCAATCTGGAAAATATGGTTATTCTTTCCGTGGTGGACGTGGTGGACACTGGTACGCAGATATGCAAATTCAAGCATATGTTAAAGGTGACATAAATACTGATGAAGGTTATTTTTTAGAAGATGGTTCAACTATTTTTTCACAACCTGAAGCAGTAAATGCACTCAATGATTATATTAAACTTTATGAAGAAGCATCACCACCAGATTCACTTAACTGGTCATACACAGAAATGGTAGAAGGCTTTGTATCAGGTGTAACACAAATGCTTATTCAAGACCCTGAAGTTATTGCCATCGCAGATCAAAGAATGGAAGAAGGTACATGGGGAACAGCAGTACTTCCTGTAGGACCTAGTGGAAAATGTTACGGACCTATGGGTTACGCTGGATGGGGTATGACATCTCATTCAAAAAATCCAGAAGCTGCATGGAAACTTGTTGCATTCCTATCAAGTGAAGAAAGCAACCTTGAGTTCTCAAAAGCAACAGGTTTACTTCCAATTCACACAACAGCATCTGAAGATCCATTCTTTTCAGAAGGACCTTATGCTCCTTACTTAACAATGACAACAACTACAGATGTTTGGGTTTCTGCAATCGCTCCACAACAATATCAAGGTTGGGGTGAGTATTCAAAACGAGCTGATAACGATTTACAATTGCTTCTTACAGGATCTGTAAGCGTTGAAGAAGTGTTAGCAGGCTGGGATTCTTTTTGGCTAGATCAAAAAGCTAACGCACAATAATTTTATGCTATTTTAGTTATTTAAACTCAATTGATCGATTGGAATATATTGGTCAATTGGGTTTTCTTAAGTTTATTGCTTTTTATGGTAATTTTATGAAAAATAATAAAAAAAACTCTGAAACACGAGTTATTACAGGAATGCTTACACCTGCTATAATTGTTGTAGGTATACTTATTATATATCCTCTTTTTAGAGGTATCGTAATGGCGTTTCAAAAATACACACTATGGGATATTTTTGACCGTCACTTTAATGGTTTTGATAACTTTATAGTTATTTTTTCTAATCCTCAATTCCCTCAGATATTATTAAATACATTTTTATGGGTCTTTGTATCTCTATTTTTTCAATTTTCACTCGGATTTTTACTCGCAATGCTTTTGCGTAATAAATTCAAATTAAGTGGATTGTATCAAGGTGTTGTATATGTACCATGGGCAATCTCAGGGTTTTTAATTGGGCTAATTTGGCGCTGGCTTATGAATGGTCAATCTGGTGCTATAAATGATATATTAATGCGTTTTGGACTTATTGAAGAACAAATACGTTGGCTCTCTGATGTAAATATTTCTTTATGGTCTGTAATTATTGCAAACATTTGGTATGGTATTCCGTTCTTTTCAATAATGATCCAAGCAGCTCTTAAGTCCGTGCCTTTAGAACTCTATGAAGCTGCGGATATTGATGGTTGTCCATCGTTTGGAAAATTTTGGCATGTAACTCTGCCCTTTATTAAACCTGTTTTAATCCTTACGACGCTTTTGCGAGCAATTTGGATATTAAACTTTCCAGACCTAATTTACACAATGACTAATGGTGGACCTGCTGGCTCTTCCCATATTTTAACTACCTATACGCTAGACTTATTAATGTTTAATCAGGATTACGGTCAAGCATCAGCAGTTAGTGTTATAGTTTTAGCAATATTGTTGTCTTACGCAATTTTTTACTTGCAAGTTACTAAATTTGAAGACGCGGGGGACTTTTAATGAGAAAAAATACTTTACAAAAAACACTTCCTGCAACATTACGTGTACTTGTTTTAGCAGGGTACTTTATTGCTGTAGTTGGACCAATATTATGGATAGCCTTAACATCATTTAAGGATAAGCAAAGTATTTATACATTTCCTATTCAATATCTTCCAAATCCTTTTACATGGGAAAACTATGCTGAAATATTTATTATAGGTAACTTCGGACGGTACTTTTTTAACAGTTTACTTGTTTCTGTTATTGGCTCCGCAGCTGCAATGCTTTTAGCAATATTTGGCGGATATGCCTTAGCTCGTTTTAAATTTAAGGCTAAAGGTGCAATAATGTTGGGGTTTTTATTAACACAGATGATTCCAATGTTTTTATTATTGCCAGCATTATACGAACTTATGGGAAATTTGCGTTTAATAAACCGACTTCCTGTACTAATGATTTTATATATGGCAATGTTAACGCCATATTGTACAATCACGCTTAGAGGATTTTTTCAAAGAATTCCTCGTGCACTTGAAGAGGCCGCAATGATTGATGGTTGTTCAAGGTTGTATTCAATCTTTGTAATTATTATACCTGTTATGATTACAGGTGTTACATCAACATTCTTATTTGCCTTTGTACAGTGTTGGAATGAAGTGTTTATGTCTATTATGTTTATAGATTCAGAACATCTAAAAACACTTGCTGTTGCTTTAAACTCATTTATTATGAAATTTGACATAAACTGGGGTGCGTTATGTGCTGGTATGGTTGTGTCTATTTTACCTACAATGCTTGTTTTCGCATATATTCAAAAATATATCGCAGGTGGTATGGTTGCAGGTGCAGTAAAAGAATAAAGCTCTAGATACTGTGTTCACATTAAGCCTCAGAAGATATTATTCTTTCTGAGGCTTTTTATATTTTCAATATTAATTTTTTTATGTTTCAAGAGGAGTGTTTATTTAGCCGATAGTATGATAGTATGAAAAAAATGGTAATCTTATATAGTCCATCTTCTGATGGTTTTGAACATGATGCAGTGTTTAACTCAAAAACAGCCTTTGAACGGGCAAACGATTGGGCATCTCGTATTGATGACAGCACATGCGAAGTAATACAATCTCGTGAAGTTATGCTAGATGGTAAGACAAATCTTCCATTACTTTTAGAAAAAATTAGTACTCTCTTAGAAAAAAATAATGCAGAGTATGTTATTTTTGCGTGGGCTGACTGTCCTTTCTTAAATGTTCCCTTAACAACTACTCTCATTGATTATCATGAAAGGTATAAAGCAGAATATACCTTTGCAGAAGGTTTTCCGTATGGTTTAACTCCTGAACTCATACATTCTGGTACAGTTAAAATTTTATTAAACCTTGCTAAAGCAAAGGGTTTTGAAACAGCAACTGTAGAGCGTGATTCTATTTTTTCAGTTGTAAAAACAGACATCAATTCGTTTGAGATAGAAACATATATTTCAGATCATGACTGGCGCTATTTACGATTACAGCTTTGTTGTTCAAATAAACGAAATACGCTTGCTTGTGAGCGCTTATTTGATATTGCTGAGCAAGAAATAAATGATGCAAGTGCTCTTTCATATATAGCCGAGAAGTCATCATCCATACAAAGAACATTACCTGCTTTTTATAACATTCAAATTTTTTCATCAACTAAACTTCAAACAGTTTATGAGCCATCTTTAGGTGATGATGAAATGAGTATTGAAAATTTTACTAAGTTAATTAAGAAAATTGAACAATTTTCAGACGATGCAGTTGTTAGTCTTTCATTCTTAGGTGATCCAATGTATCATAAAGATATTATTTCATTTGTTAAATTGATACTAGCTAGTGAAAAACTGAGTGTACTTATTGAAACAGATGGCTTACAAATTAGCGATAGCATAGTGACTGAAATAAAATCTATTGTAAAAGACAATCCTGTTAGGGCAAATGGACAGAGAAGCTTAAATTGGATTATTCGATTAGATGCAACTGATAATGAAGTATATAATCAAATTCATCTAAAAGATCCATCTTCAATTGACTATGAAAAAGCTTTAAAAGCAATTTCACTTCTTAAAGAAAATTTTCCTCATGCTGTATATCCCCAATTAGTGCGCATGCACTGTAATGAAGATCAACTTGAAGGTTTCTTTAGAACGTGGACAAAAGATGGTTCGGGAGATTTAATCGTACAGAAATTTGATTCACTTTCAGGCTTGTTGGATGATGTTCGCCCTGCTGATTTATCTCCAGCAAAACGATATGCTTGTTGGCACATAAAACGTGATATGAATATTCTTTTTGATGGTACAGTCGTTCGTTGTAAAGCAGCAGCTTTTTCACAAGATAAGAATGCTGCAATACTCGGAAATGCGCTTGAAGAAGAACTATCGACAGTGTGGGCAAGGGGTGATGCTCATTTAATTAATCAATTACAAGAAAAATATACAGGACAATGTGGAGCTAGTGATGAATACTATACCTTTAATTTTTAATGAAAGACACATTGAAAGAACGGTATTAGGAGGGAAAAACTCACTTGTTGAAGGAATACCTTCAGATGCGAGAATTCCGTGTTCTTTAGTGTTACTAAATAGGGGAAGTAATCATTATAGGCAGCAAACTATAGATAGCTTACAAAAAGTAGGTTTTGCAGAAATTATTTCTGTAGAAAATTCAAGTTTAAGCTATAATTTAGAAGACTTTGCTCTTCGACATCCTCTTGTAAAGTTTATAGTTCCTCAGGAAAACCTCACAATTGGGGACATGATTAATATTGGTATTACTGAATGCAAGTGCGAACAAGTATTAGTTATTTGGAATGATATCCATATCAATTTGAATATGTTTACACCGCAACTGTACACAAAGCTTGTTTCAGAAAACATACTGTGTGTAAGTCCTCATTTGCAATCAGCAAACCATCAATCCTTGCCCATAGAAATGGTTCCAAGTATTGAAAAAGGGCGCTTTGCAATTTCTCCTTCAACAGCACTAAGAGACAATGAACGAACCGCATATCCATTTGACTTTATAGGTTTATATAACAGACAAAAATTTATGCAACTTGGCGGTTTTGATTACACAATTTCAACAGCATATTGGCAAAATCTTGACTTCTCATTACGCGCTTGGTTATGGGGCGAGGAGATTAGGCTGAGCTCTTCCTTTAAGTTAAAGTATGAAGATGAAAGTCCTCTAGAAAATAGCACAGCAGACTTTACACAACTGCGATTTTATCTTAAGAATTGTGCACCATCATTTTATAACGATTATTCGTATATTCCAATTTCTCGCTATTTTTCATTTGTTAAACAGTTTCCAGGTACACCATTTGTAGCATTAAAAATGTTTAAGGACGCGCGAAAGTGGGTTCGAATAAATCGCTATAGATTTAAAATGGACGTTGTTAGCTTAGTAAAGAATTGGCACTCAATACTTGATACTTCTGATATTGATGGTACTCCATGACCATAATCGCTGTACAGTGCCGACTAGCATCCACACGACTTCCTAATAAAGCATTATTACTCTTAGATAACGTTGAACTTATAAGGTGGACCCTGCGCACATTAAAAAAAGTCCATGCAGACGAATATTGGGTTGCATGCGATGAGAATTCCTATGCAGTGCTTTCAAAAATTGCAACCGAAGAAGGCTGGAATTGTTTTTTTGGTCCAGAAAATGATGTACTTGAGCGTTATTGCTTGCTTGCAAATAAAACAGGTGCTGACATTATACTACGAGCAACAGCTGATAATCCATTTTTATTCTATGAGGCAGCAATTCAAAGTATTACCGAGTTTGAGCAAAATAACTATGACTATTTTGCCTTTTCAGGTTTGCCACATGGAAGTGGTGTTGAAGTATTTTCTGCAAAAGCTCTTTTAAGAGCAAGAGACCTAACGAATGACCCCTATGATCATGAACATGTTGGGCCTGCTTTATACAATCATACCGATGTTTTTAACGCAGTTTTCAAGTCTAGCCCACATGAGTGGACACATGAATCAGATGGACTTGCATACCGAACAACTGTTGATACAACAGAAGATTATAAAAAAGCACTTCGTATTGTAACTTTTTTAAAAAACAAGGGATGTGTACCTCCTTATTCAACAAGAGATATTTTTTTAGCAATTCGCTCAGTTGAAGTAAATACGCCGATAGTTTTTATTCCTTCAGTGCAAAAAGGGCGAGGCACAGGGCACATTAGACGTACAATTAAACTCATAGATTTGCTCCAAAAAAACTGTGGTTTATGTCCTGGTGTATATTTAGATGAACCAGTATCAAATGAAGCGAAGTCTATTATTCAATCTGCATATAGTGAAGGGATTTTCAATGAAAGTAGTGTAGTAAAACAAATTGAAAGCGACTCTTCTCTAATAATTGACACGTTTAAAATCTCTAAAGAGCTGTCTGAAAAATTACACTCAAGTGCTCCAATAATTTCAATTGATGAAGGTGGTGAGTATACCGATTGTGTTGATTATACACTTAATGTTATTCCCTCATTAATCGAAAATAAGAATGTAAACGCTTTCCAACCCGAACTTTTGGACCTCCCTTTGCCAGTAAAAAGGAAAATTACAGAAATAAAAAAAATATTGGTTAGTATTGGTGGCGAAGACCCTGCAAATTTTACCGACGCCATAATCACATCTTTACATACACTATATAAAAACACTGATGTTATAATTGATTCGACAAAAGATAAAAATATAGATAATTTACAAGAGCATATTCATGAATATGACCTCGTTATAACTCATTATGGTTTAACGGCGTTTGAAGCCTGCAATGCAGGGTGCGCGCTTATTACCGTTGCTACGAGTCCACTTCATAAAAAATTATCAAAAAAGTATAATCTAGTATGTCTTGGTAAGAACAATTGTTCTCCAAAGTATCTATCTAAGGTGTTATCTAAACATAATCTTTTTCCTACAGAACTTCGATCCCTAATTACTAGAAAATCTTCTAAAACCCTTGATTCATGTATTGCAAAACTAGCAAAGGCATCAAAATATAATTGTCCTGTTTGTAATAATGGTACTATAACAAATCCTGTGGTAGCAAGAGATATTATAAAAACCATTCGACACTGTGCATTATGTGGGCTACATTATATTTCGTTTTGTGCGCAAGACGACAAAGAATATAGTGAAAGCTATTTTTTCGATGAATATAAAAACCAATATGGTAAAACCTACTTAGAAGATTTTGATGAGATAAAAAAACAAGGATTGCGTAGATGTCATAATATACTTTTGAGCAAAAATATGCCTCAAAATGCACTGTTACTAGATGTTGGTTGTGCATATGGCCCTTTTTTATCAGCTGCTAAAGATTTTGGCTTTATTCCTTTTGGTAGTGATATTTCAGCTGAAGCGGTTAATTATGTTCAAAATACATTACATTTTACAGCAAAGGAGGCAAATTTTGCTTCTAAATTTACTGCAAGTGAAGTATTTTCATCAAAAATGCCTTCAAATGGTCAATTTGATGTAATAACTATGTGGTTTGTTATTGAACATTTTCAGAACCTTGAAACAGTATTACAAAATGTATCTAAAAATTTGAAAATAGGGGGTGTTTTTGCATTTTCAACACCGAATGCTTTAGGCATATCAAGAACTAAAAATGCAAAAAACTTTTTTCTACAAAGTCCCTATGACCATTTTTCAATTTGGGATGTTCGCTCAGCATCAAAAGTGTTAAAAATGTTTGGCTTTAAGATTCAAAAAATTGCTATAACAGGTATACATAAAAATCGCTTTCCTAAAGTATTAAGATTGCTTCCACAGCATGTATTTACATTTTTTGTTCAAAGGCTTAAACTGGGTGATACGTTTGAAGTGTATTGTATAAAGGAAAAGGATATTACATGAAACATATACTAATACTTGGTGCAGGATTGATGCAAGAACCCGCAATTGATGCCGCACACGAACTTGGCTTTGATGTTACGGTATTTGATGGGAATAGTAATGCATACTGTAAGAATAAGGCTGAACATTTTGAAGTTATTGATTTAAAATATACTGAAAAACTAGTATCACGTGCATTAGAATTACATGAAATAAAAGCATTCTCTGCGATCTTTACCGCTGGGACCGATTTTTCTTTTGCCGTGTCATCAGTGGCACATGCTTGTGGCCTTGCAGCCCACTCAGTTGAAGCTGCGAAAAATGCAAGTGATAAAGTTATTATGCGATCATGCTTTGATGCCGCGGGGGTTCCTTCTCCTCAGTATATTGAAGTTACAACGAACACCATTGATAGTGATATAATGCAATTTGTTAATACTATAAATTATCCTATTGTGGTAAAACCTTGTGATAATATGGGTGCTCGAGGTTGCCGATTAGTGCAAACAAAACAAGAGCTTTTCGAAGCCATAGATGATGCCATTAGGTATTCAAAAACAGGTCGCGCAATAGTAGAAGAATATATGGATGGTCCTGAGTTTTCAATAGATGCACTTGTGTATAATGGCGAAGTGACGATCACGGGTTTTGCTGACAGGCATATTTTTTATCCTCCTTATTTTATCGAAATGGGGCATTCTATGCCCACTTCTATTACAGGGCAATCATACAATGAACTAGTTTCAACCTTTGTAAAAGGTATACGTGCGTTGGGATTGACGCATGGAGCCGCAAAAGCTGATCTTAAATTAACAAAAAAAGGTGTAATGGTTGGAGAAATTGCTGCACGCTTATCGGGTGGTTATATGTCTGGCTGGACATTCCCTTATGCATCCCATTTAAATCTTACGAAGGAAGCACTGTTAATTGCTCTTGATAATATACCTGAAAGTTTGTTTTCTAAAAGAAAAAAAATAATTGAAAATATTGCAAACTTCAGTGTCTATGAATACACTTGTACAAATCATTGTATTGAACGGGCGTGGGTATCAATTCCCGGGTCAGTTGATACCATAATACTTGGAAATGACAGTAACACTAAGAATGTTTTTCCGAGAGTAGTTGAAGGTGATTGTGTTACGTTTCCTGTAAACAATGTAGAAAAAGCGGGTAATGTTATTTGTGTTGGTCAGACTCGAGAAGATGCAATTGATTATGCAAATGACTTTATAAAAGGAACTGTTTTATTATTGCAAAAAAATAATGAAAAAACTATTGCCTTTTTACAACAAGATTTAAATACGGATTTTCCACCATCAGCATTTTTACTTCCAAAAGATATATACAAAAAAATTGAGAATTTGCCACAGGAACCAATAATTGCCCCTGTTGTGCTACCCGATTTTTTGAAACAATATGCTTTAACAAAAGACTGGAATGGGCGTTCTTTACAAGAAACGATTGACATGTTTAATGAATACATACAAACAAACGGGCTTAAGCAAGGATCTCCAAATACTTTACTTCCAAATTATTGGACCTGTCTAATTAGAGGCGGAATACAAGGCGCCCTCTTTTATTTTTTATAAAAATATGCTAGAATAAAGCCAGTATGAAGGTACCAATTTTATTTGCAATAATGTTACTATTTTTCTCTATTTTGTCAGCGCAAGCTCCTGATGGGTATGTGACACTGCAAGAAGTTGCTACAAAAACACAATCAAATTTATATTGGGATAGCATGACTTCTGGAGGCATGCTTGAAAAAAATGGACACTTTTTAAACTTCTCTGTTGATAGTCCTATAGTAATTCTCGATTACACTAAAACTGCAATCGTTTCTATGCCAGTGAAATTGGATGGTACGGTATATGCTAATGAGAATTTTTTATCTACTGCTACTGAATTATTTAATCAACTTCCTCCCACAAGTAATTTTAGAGTAGGGGCCATAATTATTGATGCTGGACACGGAGGAAAAGATCCTGGTGCCGTTGGTACACATACGATAAATGGTAAAAAAATAACGCAAAACGAAAAAGATATTGCTCTCTACGTAGCTAAAGCTTTACATGCAGAACTTTCTAAAATATATTCTGATAAAAAAATACTGCTTACACGAGATGATGATACTTTCTTAAAGCTCGAAGAAAGAACCGATATAGCCAATGCGGTGACACTTGATGAGCACGAGGCCATTCTTAATATTTCAATACATGTAAACTCTGCACTTAATAAATCAGCAACAGGCTTTGAAGTGTGGTATCTTAGTCCAGGTTATCGCAGAACACTTATTGATGCCGAAGATGCAAAAGATGTTGAAGGTGAAGTTGCAACAATAATAAATTCAATGCTAGAAGAAGAGTTTACAACAGAAAGTATACTTATTGCAAAGTATATTCATGATGGAATGGAGGCGCAAATTGGGCATTTGAGTCCATCAAGAGGCTTAAAAGAAGAAGAGTGGTTTGTTGTAAGGAATGCAAAAATGCCAAGCGTTTTGGTCGAGCTAGGATTTATTTCTAATGCAGAAGAAGCAGCCTTACTTTATGATAAAGACTACTTGAATAAACTAGTGGTTGGCATATATAATGGCACAACAGCTTTTGTTACACATTTTGAAGAGTCAAGAGGCTTTACTGTTTCAACACGATAAAGGAATACTATGAACATACAAAAAATTAAAGATATAAAAAATACAATGACAATACCAAAGGTCTTTATGCTAATTGTAGCATTTGTTCTTGTTCTTTCTCTCACATTGTTTATTGTTTTTTTTCCAGGAAGTAGGGCAAGTTTTATATTTGAATCTATGGATTCAGATACATTGTATACTGAAATTCGTTTTATTCCGCGCAATACGGCACAGGGAAATATTGGATATTTTGTAGATGAATTACTTTTAGGGCCTCATTCAAATCGTTATAAACCACTGTTTGCAAATGGCACCCGAGCCCTTTCATGCTTTCTTAACGAAGAGAACACACTGTATATTAACCTAAATGAAAAGGCACTTTTAGTTGACAATGAATCAACAGATACGCTATTTGCGTGCGAATTATTGAAAAAAAATGTGCTCAAAAACTATAAACATGTCGATACTATTAAAGTATTCATAATGGGAAATTTGGTTACAGAAAATTAACAAAAAATGCTG
>CAYJHL010000037.1:0-13401 GCA_964369585.1 uncultured Treponemataceae bacterium
TTGTATCTGTATACTCATAATGTAATTATACTATTTTGTCGATTATCTTTCTAGTAGGAATATTAGAAATTTTTGCGTACACCACCAAGACTGGTCATTTTGAAACCACAGATTGCACAGATTACGCAAATTATTACTTTTAATTCTTATAAAAGCCTTCGCTCAAATTTTAAGTCAAATACAACATAAAGCTTATATATTATTATGGTTACAATATTTTATATTATATGTAAGAATACAGAATAATTAAAAAATAGAAATCCTATAAATCTGTGTAATCTGTGGATGACTCATTATCAGGTTAATCACAAAAAAAATACCCACAAAGCAAATGCCCTGTGGGTAGTAACCTAAGTAATTTTAAACTAAACTTGAACTTCAACTACTTGAGTTTTCTTTTCTTCATCACTTGGTTTCCAATTGCGACGAGCAAATGAAATGAATGAACTTGCTATGAATATTGTAGAATAAACACCAGAAAGCATACCAACAATAAGTGCAAGTGCAAACTCTTTCATTGAACCTTCAGTAAAGAAGTACAATGCAAATACTGCTAGTAAAGTTGTAACTGTTGTAATAACTGTTCGTCCCAAAATTTCAGTTTGTGAAATGTCAAGAACATCTTTAAACTTTTTAATTTTAAGTACAGGCACATTTTCGCGTACCCTATCAAGAACAACAACAGTATCGTTTATTGAATAACCAATAATAGTTAGAATAGCGGCAATCATTGTAGCATTAAGTTCTAAACCAAACCAAACAATGAATGTAACCATAATTAAAGCATCATGAATAATAGCAAATACAGCACCTAGTGCAAAGTCCCACTTAAAGCGGATTGTAGCGTAAAGCCAAATTAACGCCAAAGTACCAAATACTAGTAGGACAGATTGCCCCGCAAGAGTACTTGAGAATTGAGCTCCAATAAAGTCAGTCTTTAGCACTGCTACATTTTCTTCGCCAAATTCTGCTACTAGCGCATTTTTAATTGCTTCTTGTGTTGTTTTACTAATTTCAGGATCAGTACCTTCGTCTTCAACTCTAATTTGGAAACCATTTTCAGTTTCTGCACCTACAGACTTTACTGCAGAAGAACCAATAGAAGAAAGGGCTGAACGTACAGTGTCAATGTCTACAACAGATGCACCTTCTAAACTATGTAGTCTAAATGGTGTTTGTGAAAGAACATTTGATACTGAAGAGTTAGCAAACATTCCTATTGGTGATGTAGAAGCTGCAAGTACAGACTGAGCTCGAACTCCCTCTATTTCATTTAACTGTGTAGTTATCTCACCAAGAGTTGGGTAATCTGCATAAAGGTAGGTTCGTGTTTCATTTGCAGCACCTGTTCCACTAATTACAACTGACATTGAAACAGTATCTGCTTCTATTGCAAGGCTTGCAGGCCCTGAGTATGTCATTTCAATTGCAGTTGGCGCAATTTTTACTTCTTGAATTAAACCTGCTTGAAAATCAAGTCCTAAATTAAAACCACGAGTAAATACTCCAAAAATCCCAAACGCTATAATTACAAGGCTTAATATAACAAACGGTACAAAACATTTGCTAAAATGAATTATTTTTTTGCTCATTTTGAAAGCCTCCATCCAATATTAATTTTATTTCTATGTAATGTTTGTGTTCCAAAGTCAAAAATAAGACGAGATACAAACAATGCTGTGAAGACAGAAGAAACAACACCAATTGCAAGACTTACTGCAAAACCTTGGATAGATCCTGTTCCTAATTGTGATAAGAAAATAGCAGCAATAAATGTTGTTACGTTAGCATCGACAATTGCCCAAAATGCATGCGCAAAGCCAGATGTTACAGAAGCAGCCCTACTTTTACCAAGCTTTAATTCATCTCTAATTCTTTCAAATACAACAACATTAGCATCAACAGCCATACCAATTGTTAAAATCATACCAGCAACACTGGATAAGGTAATAGTTAATCCGAATGCAGACAAAATACTAAACATCATAAAAAGGTTTAACACTTGCGCAATTACAGCATTAATACCAGCACCTGTATACCAAATGAGCATAAAAATCATAACAAGTAATAGTCCAAAAAGAACCGCTTTAAGCCCTTGCTCAATTGCAAGATCACCTAATGAAGCACCAATTACTTGCTCACTTTCAATAATAATAGGTACATTTAGCCAAGCTGTTTGTAATACTTTTTGTAAGTTTTGAGCTTCAGTTAAGCTGAATCCTGAGATAGCTACGTTACCACCAGGAATCGCTTCATTGATAACAGCTGCAGATTTTACTTTATCTTCAGATACAATTGCAAGTGTTCTGCCTCTATTTACAGATGTTGCTTCAGCAAAAATAACTGCACCTTCTGTATCTAATGTAAGGTGTACTTCTGGTTGCCCTAATCTACTTGAACCCACAGATGCTGATGCCAAGTGTTTGCCATCTAAAATAACATCAGTTTCAAGAACGAGGTAACTAATTCTTTCATCAAGACCATATTCATCTTTTGCATACAAACCTAATACTTCAGTATTCGCAGGAATAATTGATGGATTTAAAAGTTCCCCTGCAGCAGTAAATGTATTAGTTGGGTTTTGTGCATAGTAAGCATTAAAAGCTTCGGTAGCTTCTGAATCAACTAATCGGAAGTTTAGTATTCCTTTACCGAGAATAATTGAATTGATTGTGTCAGCTTCTGCTGAACCAGGTATTTCAATGTATATACGATCTTCACCTTGTCGACGAATCGTTGGATTAGTAAGACCAAATTGATCAATTCTACCAGTAAGTGTTTCAAGTACTTGGTTCATCGCGTCTTCTTTAAAAAGAGCTTCATTGTCCGTTGTAACAGAATCACCTATTGTTTCAATTGCTGCATCTAAATCTGCACGAGCTATAATGCTCATACCACCAGAAAGGTCTAACCCAAGCTTAACGGCACTATCATATGTTGACTTTGCTTCTAGTATTTCGTTTCGGTATTCATCTTCTATAACAGCTTTTACCTCTAACTGACTTGAAAACGCCAATAATGTGTCGCGTACGGTCATTGGTGATGAAACTGATTTTTTTTGCGCTTTATACAGTTTTTCAGCTTCTTTTTCAAGATACGCATACTCTTCTGGTAAAACAGCAGATGCATCGGCACTTTGCATGTCTATTAACATGTTTAAATCGTAAGAGGCCATAGCATTTGAATAATCTTTAATTTTCTCGAGTGAGCTAAGTGCAAGTGTTTGTAGTTCCTTCGGAGTACCTGCGTACCATTTAAGTGAAGGTGTTAAAAATACAACACACAAAGCTACAACTACAACGAGAAGAAGAAATCTACTTCTTTTATTCATGTGTGTAACTCCAAAATGCAAAAATCGTCTACTTATGGTTATAAGCAAACGATTTTCGGTTGTAAAAATTTTATTTTTTGATTTCTAGTGGATCGCTTTCAGAAGAAGCTTCTTCAATTTTTTCTTCTTTCACTTCTTTAGCTTTTTTTCCTGTTGCTGGTTTTGCAGGTGCATTTTCATTTACAACAGCAGCAATTGCTGAACGACTAAATTCAATTTTTGCATTGTCGTCTACTTTTACAATAACTGATTGTTCTTTTGTAGAACTAACAACACCATGAATACCACCGATGGTAACAACTTTATCGCCTTTTTTAAGCGCGTCAATCATTTTCTTTGTTTCTTTTTGTTTTTTATTCTGTGGTCGAATAATAAAAAAATAAAAAATCACAAAAATAAGTGCAAATGGAGCAATCATGCTGAGCATTGAACCTTCAGGTGCTGCAGCTGCTTGCAATAATGATACTACGTTCATAGATACCTTCCTTTCCTAACAATAACTTCTATTCACAAGGGTTATATGAACCTTGCGTTCAAAATAGAATAGCATAAAAGCGTACAAACAGTCAAGACTGGTGCTTGCTATAATAAGAAAAGAATTGTATTACATATTTTTTTTATCGAAGTAATGTCTCTAATTCTGCATTTCGCTCTAAGGCAACAGTATCTGATGGATTTAATGCAATAACTTGTTTTAGATAGTATTGTGCCTTGCTATAATCATTCCGGTCAAAATAATACGTATATAAGCCAAATAAAGCATACTCATTACGAGGATTGGATGTTAAGCTTGTGCGCAAATCGGATAGGATACGATCATCGCTACTTTGAAGCCTACTTCTTTCAAAGTACACCATACTTTTCATTCGACCACTAGCTGTTGGTAATAAGTTTGAAATTACGGTATTAGCCTCTTCACTTCGCCCCTCCGCAATTAATAAGCGAATATACCACTGTTGCACATGTTCATTTGTTGAAGAAGTATCATATATTGTCTCTACAATTGATCTCGCTTCAGTGAGTAATCCTAACGCAATACAAATTTCGATATGTTGCAAAGCTGACTCTAGGGAATAATTTTCTTGTGATAATACCGTAGTACTTGCATTATACGCTTCTTGCCAAAGGTGCTTCAGCATTGATTCTTTTACAAGAATGCCAAGTGCTTGAATATTTTGTGGATCTCTCTCAAGCACAACATCTAAAAAATCAATAGCATTTTTATTTTGTATTTTTTGAGCACTGCTAGAAGATAGATTTGCAGCAAAAAGAAGTATATCAAAGTCATTAGGATATAATGTTAATGCATCCTGAATTGTTTTTATTGCTGAAGGTATATTTTTATTCCATGTACTTTGAAGCTTTGAGCGTAATAGTAAATAATCCTTATTCTGACTGTTTGTTCTAGCATAAGCATCAAGTAAGCTTGAAACATCTAAATAATCTCCAAGTTCAAAAAGAACTTTTGCTCTAAACAACAAAAGCTCTGCATTATCAGGTGCATATTGAAGACTTTGTGCAATAAGTGATTCTGCAGAAGTAAAATCTCCAGCATTAAATGCAGCAATAGCAGAAAATTCTAAAACGCGTGTATCTGTTGCATACGTAGCTATTATTTGCTTCGAAAAGTTATGAGCCTTTTGAGTGTTCCCAGACTGTATAAGTGTTTCAAAGTATGCATACACGATATCTTTATTTGTTTCATTTAAACTCAAGGCCTTTTGTAAATATAATTCTGATGATTCATAATTACCCAAACGAGATTCAAGCACCCCTAACAAGAATAATGTTAAAACAGAACTATCATCTACAACTAATGATGCCTCTAAATCGGTAAGGGCATCATTATAATACGTGGTTGATTGTACTTCGGAAAAAAGAACTAATGATGGAATCGTTAGCGAAAAAAAGTCTCCATTTCCAAACGAGTTTTCATAAATTCCCCGTTGAATCGATTCAAGTGTTGTAGTGTATACATTAGTTGGTAAACTGCCGAATTCAAATAGCGTATAGTTTTTTGAAGGCCATGCGTAATCCATAATATATGTACATATCGCTAATAAAACATCAGCTTGTTCAATAGAATTATTATAATTACTTCGAAGTGCTGACATCGCTTTTTGCACTGATTCTGGAGTACCTTTTTGGATATCCACAAGAATTGCACTTTCAATTGAGCTAAAATATTGCGGAAAAGTACTTGAAACAATAGCAGGTTTAGGCAATGCGCTAACTTCCGTGCTTTCAGTAGCATCAGAATGCACAGCATCGCTATTCGAAGCGCAACTTGCTATGAGAAAAAAGAAAAATATCAGCCAAAGGCTCTTTACCATGTACTAATTAATCCTCAAATTCATCTGAATTTTTCACCCACTTTTCACGTTCGTGCTTTTGAGTATAAAAAAACAAACCTATCAACGAAATACCAAATAAAATAAATATCAAGGGCCACCACTGACTTGCAAATGCGGTAATTGACATTTTAATTATGTCTAGCGAAAAAAGCAAGAATATTATGCCTAGGCCAAATAACATGCATGCTGAAACAAAAAAAGATATTGGCAAAAATCCATAACGAATAAAACCAAGTGGAATAAGCATTATCCCTGATAATACAACCATCACTGGCCACATTTCCATAAGAGTATACGGAATTATCCTTGAGGAAGTCAAGAGCAAAAGCAACCAAGAGGAACAGAATAACAATCCAACAAAAATAAAAAAGGTTCGTCTTTTACCAGTGAGGCTTAAATAAAGGACAAACAAACCAATCAAAAGAAAAACATTTGGGACTAAAAGGTACAAAAAATTATTATTTGGTGATAAAAAGATGACGAGTAAATCAAATCCTGCAAATACAAAAAAGAGACCTAAAAATAAAAATAATTTATATTGAGAAAAATAAGTTTTCATATATCTAGCATACACTATGATGGCAGTCTTGCCAATAACCTACAAGCATGATATAATAAAAAAATGTATAAGACACTACGAATAATACTAGTATTTGCCTTTTTTTTAATTTCATGTTCAAACCAAACAACGCAAGATAGCCAAGTACAAGAAATAATACGTTCACAAGATGAGCTCTTTATGCTCTTAGAGAAAACCCCTCCAACAGATGAACAAAGCTACGCTGTTATAAATCATATTGCATCAAATTACCGAAATGCAGATATGAACAATGAGCTAATACTGTTTTTGACAGATCATGTTGCAAGTAACCCAAACGATACCTATAATGCATATTGGCTTTTACTAACAGCATATGTTTACTTAGAGGAAAATGCAAAACCAATTGCTGAAATGTACTTTGAGAGAATAATTAATAATTATGAAGATTTAGCCATACAAGGTCAATCAATTCATGTATTGTGTTTACAAAACTTGCTACAAATTAGTACAAATCCTCAAAACCGAGTAGACTATATTGTGCAATTAATTACACATTTTCCAAATGAAATTAATAAAACAGAAATGTATGCTCGACTCGCAGACGAATATGAGCACCTAGCTGAATGGGAACTGGCTATAAAGGCTCATTCAGACTTTTTAGAACAAGAGGATGCACATACTGCGCAAATACCAGGTATTCCAGATGCATATAGCAAGGCTCGAAAGCAAGTAGATTTTAATAACTCTCCTAAAGATTGGACCTTTGAAACTTTAGAAGAACTCGAAAGTGCCGTAAAAACAGCTTTATATAACTACCAGTATTGGAGACTTGAGAACTATAAGTCAAAAGTTAACTTTTTTGCTATGTCATGGGCGCAAACATCAGAGGGAACAAACACTGTTGTAGATTTTTTAATGAGTGACTATGCCTCTGGTAAGCGAATACGTTTTAGCGAAGCACTTGACCAATCTTCTACTCCTGATGAAGCATACCTTCGAACTTGGGGCTGGCGACAATATGTAGATGTATGGTATCTCTATTTTAGAAAAGTTAACTTTCCACTTGACCCCGAAATTCATGGACGATGGGAATGGGCAGGTATTTATTATGGTGAAAAGCTATGAGAACATCTATTATTATATTTCTCATTTTTTATTGCATTGCAGCTGCATTTGCAACAAATGAACCTATTCAACCATTTTTAGAAGCCCTGACTGACCAAGAACTGAGCATGCCTACTGAGAGTGAAACACCAACCTCAGAACAAGTTGAAGAAACAGTTTCAGTTGAGCTCCAAAATACAAAAACAGAAGAACTAACAGAAGAAAATGCCGTTGCAAAGCCAATTGAACATGTGGCGATTGATATGCCCTATACTGAGCATGCTCTTATTGATAAGTATCGCCGAGAATATTTATCAAACTTTGGGCGTCAAAGGCTATTTGAAATAATGCAAAGAGCATCACCATACCGTCCGCATATTCGAGATGAGCTCTCAAATGCTGAGATTCCTTTAGCATTAGAGTTTTTACCGGTCATTGAGTCAGATTATAAAACAACTGCAGTATCAAGGTCTGGTGCAACTGGTATTTGGCAATTCATGGAAAATAGCATTGCAGGTTTATTAGAAAAAAATGAGTGGATTGATGAAAGACATGATCCTTGGCTTAGTACAGAAGCTGCAGCCCATAAATTAAAATATAACTATAGTGTTCTAAAAGATTGGGAACTTGCACTTGCTGCCTATAACATGGGATTAAATGGGCTTCGTAAAGCAATGCAACAAGCAGGAAGCGATGATTTTTGGTATTTAGCCGATAATGGTTATCTTCGAACAGAAACTAAGAATTATGTCCCTAAATTTATTGCAGTTGCAGACCTTGTAACAAATGCAGAGTATTATGGTTTAGAAGTTCCAGCATATGACCCAAATAGCTCAATTGATTTTACTGAAATAACTGTAAACAAACAGTTAAATCTTGAAGTATTAGCAAACATTACTAATATCGATTACAAGGTATACACTTTTCTAAACCCAGGGTTTGAATATGCAATTACGCCTCCTCGAGAATATATGCTTAGAATCCCTACTGAATCACAGGATATTATTTTAGAGGCAATTGAAAAACAAGATAGTACTTCTTTTTTAGAATCGCACAAAGTTACACAGGGTGATACACTTTGGAGTTTATCAAGAAAGTACAATACAACAGTAGAAGTACTATGTGAAATAAATAATCGCAATCCTAATGCAATTTTAAGTATAGGAACTATTCTTTTTTTGCCGATACTTAAATAAGGATACATCGGTGAAAAGAATGTTGTTTTTATTAAAGAAAGAATCTATTACACAATATGCAAAAAAAGCTCTCACAGTACTTTTAGTATGTTGTTCAATGGTACTAGTTGCACAAAGTAATTCGTTTGATCAAGCACTTAGCTCTGAAAGCTATATAAACTGGAAGGATGGAGCTTTTATTTCGACCATAAACTTAGATGTCGATACTGCAAATATTGTGCTTCCTTCAGGTCGGAATATTGCGACAAATAGAATGGAGCAAAAATTACCCCTATTAATAAAGAACCCACTTTTAACAGTTACTATAAACTCTTCAACACAAATTGGTGATGCAGTACTTTGGAACTTATTATCTATTGGAAACGTTACAGAATCTATAGAAGAAGGGAAAGTAACACCGACTGTTTTTTCACGTAGCGGTGATTTCCTTACAACTAATCACACTATTTCATTGCAAGACCTATCAAGTTTACTCATAAAGCACACAGCACCATACACACCGAATATACCTATTGATAGAATCTCGTCTCGCTCATATACTGGCATAATAATTGATGCAAGGGGAACATTACCAGTTCAAGGTGAGTTTACCCATGAACGAGCAAACCCTGCCCTTTTTCCCAAAATATGGGATGAAGAGATGAGCTTATTATACGAAGTAAATATGGTAGAACCTAAAGTTGTAAGAGACTCTGGACTAGTACAGTACGCTTCAGCAACAACAGATAGCACATTTTCACAGCGGGTTGGCACCGACCCTTTACGGATAAGAGCTCGCGGTGTTTTTGGAATTCATAGAACAGATCCACTTATTTCAAAAAACGATGCACTGCGTATACTTTCAATTCCTGAAAACATAGAACTATTAATGCAAGGAAAGGTGATTATTTTACTTGATGAAGAATCATTAGTACACCAAGTAAAGGCACCAAGTAAAGATGAAAGCTATTTTTACATGGTACAAGAAGTTTCCGATTTTATATTTGAAAATGTTATAGAAGATCTTGAAGTAATTGATACTGATAGAGGTATGCTTATTCCTCTAAGAGACTTAAAATTCATTCCAGATTCTGCTGAACTTTTGCCAGAAGAAAGTGACAGACTTGATATTCTAGCACGATCACTCATAATAGCAACTGAAAATAATGAGAGTACTATTTTAGTTGAAGGACATACAGCGAGCGTTGGAAGGCCTATAGGCGAACAAAACCTTTCAGTTGAACGAGCAATAAGTATTATTGATGAACTTGTTGAACGTGGAGTGCCAGAAGAATTATTTACGTTCCGTGGATATGGCGGAGAAATTCCTATTGGAGATAATTCAACAGAAGAAGGCCGTGCGCTAAATAGGCGTGTAGAAATAACGGTGGTTCCGCGTCAAACCTATGTACAGCGAATTTACTAAATGCACAGGCGTAAAAAAAGGCTCCATGTTTTGGAGCCTCATTTTTTATAAACCTGCTGTAGAAAGAAGGTTTTTTACTCTATCTGCGGTTTCGGATTCACCGGCGGTCATCACATTTTCTTGTTCTATTTTTTCAATAACAGAAAGAACTTGCTGATCAAGTAAGTCTTTTGGAATTGTATATAAAACATATGTTCGATACTCATCGGTATACTTTGATTTAGTGTCTACATCATATCGGCGTGTAAGCACCCACCAATCATTTTCCTTTTTTGCGCCTGAGAATTCGGTGTCTGTCATAGTTTTAACAACATTTTCGAAATATGTTCCATAATCACCGTCCATGCCACCACTTTCAGCACCAGAGAAAACACCTTCCACGCGAGTAGATACATTGCGTGCAATAGTTTGAGGCATATTAAAACCTTCTACCCATGCTTGTGCAGCATTTAAGTTTTCTGATGTTGTTTCTGCAACAAAGCAATAGTCATTAGAAAAATCGCTCATTTCTTCAAGACCTGTAATACCATCAAGTATATATGTTTCCACCCAAATAGGAAGCTCGTTTAAGCCTAATGCAGAACCTTTATGTTCAAGAACTTCTGATGAAACAGTTCCTTCTAATTCTTTTGCAGCGGGTTCTTCAGGAGTTGAAGCACAACCTACAAACAATAATACACTAGCCATTGCAATAACTAGAATCAATCCAATTTTTTTGTTTACAGTAATCATTATTACCTCCGTATAGAATATTATAATCAATAAAAAAGCTTTTTTCAAGAGGTTCTTAATTAAAACTCAACCCCACTTTACTAAAACATAAAATAGGTATATAACTATTTATAATGAATACTAAAAATGCTACTCTAGATAGTGTAATGGATATTACGCAAGGCGTCATTTGGAAACAAATTTTAGCCTTATTTTTCCCTATTTTACTCGGAATTTTTTTCCAACAATTATATAATACCATTGATGCTATTATTGTAGGCCGATTTTTAGGTAAAGAAGCCTTAGCTGCTGTTGGAGGCGGGACGGCAACTTTAATAAACTTACTTGTAGGTTTTTTTGTTGGTTTAAGTTCTGGAGCAACAGTAATTGTGTCTCAATTTTATGGAGCAAAAAATGTACGTAACATACATTATGCCGTACACACTTCCTTTGCCCTAGCCATAGCAGGTGGCCTATTACTAATGGTTATAAGTCTCAGTGTGGCACCTTTTGCATTACGCGCAATAGGAACACCAGATGTAATTTTTGAAAAAGCTATTATTTATTTACGGATATACTTTAGTGGAATACTACCTCTAATGCTTTATAATATTAGTTCAGGAATTTTAAGAGCAGTTGGGGATACAAAACGCCCTTTATACTTTTTAATTGCAGGAATGATTACTAATATTATTTTAGATCTTCTTTTTATTGGTGTGTTTCAATGGGGCATACGAGGGGCTGCATTTGCAACAGTCATCGCTCAAATTGTGAGCATGACGCTAACACTACGATGCTTAATTGTTACAACAGATTCATACAAGCTTCATATAAGGGATATACGATTTTCATTACCTATACTAAAAAGCATGCTGTTTATTGGATTTCCTGCCGGTATTCAGGCCGTAATGTATTCACTTTCAAATATTATTATTCAAGCCAATATTAATGCATTAGGCACGAATACTATTGCAGCATGGGCAGCATTTGGACGAATAGATAGTTTTTACTGGATGATATTAAATGCATTTGGCTTGGCACTTACTACATTCGTGGGGCAAAACTATGGAGCTCAAAATTATAAGAGGGTTCTCGCAGGTACAAAGCAATGCACACTGATAGCTTTGTGTATGGCGATAGTCGTTTCTACAGTCATGTGGATTTTTGCAAAGCCCATATTTTCAATTTTTGTTACTGATACCCTAGTAATTGAAACAGGTATGGGTATGGTACGTTTTTTTGCACAATTTTTTATTCTATTTATTCCTATTGAAGTATTAGCTGGCGCATTGCGAGGAGCAGGAAAGACATTTGTTCCTACACTCATTAGCGCAATTTGTATTTGTCTATTCAGAGTAATATGGCTAGCGGTAGTTGTCCCTCATAATCAAACAGTATTCACAATTATGTTATGCTACCCTATAACATGGGTATTAGCTGCAGGCTCGATTTCCATTTATTATCTTAGAAAATCATGGTTACCAAAAACAGTATGATAGAATTAGAACAAGAAACATCAAAAAAAGTAACATGCCTACTTGTTTACGATATGGAAGATAACGAAGCAATGTATCAAGCAAATGAACTAAAAGGATTAGCAGATACATTAGGACTTCAAACCGTACATACTGAATATGTACGAATAAAAAAGCCTCAGCCTCGATATATTCTCGGTTCTGGAAAAGCAGAAGAAATTGTAGCATGGGCAAAAGAAACAGAAGCAGACTGCATAGTATTTGACTTTCAAATATCACCTACACAACAAAGAAACTGGGAACGATTAGCAGAAATTCCCGTATACGATAGAGAAGAAATAATTTTAAGAATATTCGCATCCCGAGCACAAACAAAAGAAGCTGTGCTACAAGTAGAACTTGCACGCTTACAATACTCACTACCCCGCCTCGCACACTCTTACGGAGACATGGCCCGACAGCGTGGTGGAAATTATGGCTCGAAAGGAAGCGGCGAAACACAACTTGAACTTGATAGGCGTGCAATATTACAGAAAATAGCATTAATAAAAAAAGATTTGGAAAAGGTCTCAAGTGAAAGACTTGTTCAGGGAAAAAGACGCAACAAAACAGGAGCTTTTTCTTGTGCGATTGTAGGATACACAAATGCGGGTAAATCGAGTTTACTAAATGCACTAACAGGAGCTGAAAGTTTCGTACAAGATGCCCTCTTCGCAACACTTGATCCAACAACTCGAAAACTATCGGTAAATGGCTCTGTCGAGATTCTATTAAGCGACACTGTTGGATTTATTCGTAACCTGCCTCACACACTAGTAAACTCATTTCGATCAACCTTAGAACAAGCCGCAAGCGCAGACTTAATAGTAATGTTACTCGATGCTTCAGATATGCATTTTGAAAGTCAATATCAAACAACAATAGATGTACTAACTGAAATTGGGGCTGAGAATATTCCTAAAATATTGGTATTTAATAAAATGGACGCGATTGAAACTAATGCATTTTTAAAAACTCGTGTTCTCACTTATTGTAAAGAACACAACGCAATTCAAGTAAGTGCCAAAGAAAAAATAGGTTTTGAAGAGCTAAGAGTGCGAATTCAAGAAGAACTTATTGGTGATTTAAGAACATATACTATTCCATTATCTCAAGTTGAAGCAGAGTACATAATTAGAAAATATGGCGTAATTAAGACAAGTGACTGGCAAGATACTTGTGTTGTAGTTGAAGCATGGCTTCCCAAACGGATTCAGGAAGCCTTAGCAGAGTTTTTAGTGTAAA
>CAYJHL010000038.1:0-13378 GCA_964369585.1 uncultured Treponemataceae bacterium
TCTTTTGGGATTTTTAAGAAGTTTGTATCAAGTTCTTCATTTTCATTTAAATCTTGAAACGTTGTAATAAAGTAATACCCTTCTGGCACTTGGGTAGTGTATACTATATCTGATGTTGTTGCTGGAAAGGTATCTACAAAAAAAGGCTCTGCGTCTTTATTCTTTGCATTTTCTTCGTTTGCGAGCACTACGTAAATATCACCTTCATTTGGAATAAAACCGGTAAAATTAATGGTGAGGGTAACAGTTTGTGCTTCTGCAAGTACAAATGTACTTAAAAATAGTACTAAACCTATAATAATTCTTTTCATGATTTTAAGATACAAAAAAGGAAGGATTTTGTCAAGCACAAAAACAAACATCTGTTGTATTTTATAATAAAACAGATGTTTGTTTGATAAATTCGTACTTACGGAGCTTTGTACCTAAGACTCGAACCATCAATATAAAGATCACCTTCAATATTTAAGATAAAGTTTTCAAGTGTGAAATAGGGACTATCTGAACTATTTTCTGACCAGATTAAAAAGGCATCATTAGCTGGATTATTATATGTAAAAGCAATCTCATCATAAGTGTAGGGCGTAATACCTAAGAGTGAGTATTGATGAAACTCTTTAGTTGCCCTAATGTTATGATATGAACTACTAACAATATCACTAATTTCATAATAAATATTATTTTCCCCTTTGATATCTCTATTTCCAGTTATTGAAATAATACCATCTGTAAGTAATAACTTCCCTGCAGTGCTAACTGAAACAGCACCACCAACACCTTCATTACTTTGATTTGTTGGATCAGATCCTTTACTAATTGACTCATTTTCAGCAATAGTTGCACTATTGATTTCCATTTGGCCAGCATCAACCTCTATTGCACTTGCAGTTATAAAACTATCAGTAAAGACTCTACTATTTTGTAATGTTGTGGCATTTAGAATTAGATATGCTCCATCTACAGTAATGAGTGCATTTGTTGCATTTATATTTTCCTTATTCCCGTCAATTATAATCTCACCGATTGTAACACCAAAACTACTGGTTACTGCAATTAATTCTTTTGTAGATTTAAACCTCTTTAATGTAATACCTTGCATAGATCTAAGAGGCTCGACATCACTATAAATCGTATCCATAATGAAAATAGTAGCACCTTCAGATGCATTTTTTCCACCTAGTATGTTGTATGCAGTTTGTAAATTGTTTACAGGATCATATGGTGTAAGTCCAGTTGCATCATTTTCACCTGAAATGTCGTCTATATATTCATCTGCTTCACCAGGAAGCAAGAAAACAGCATTAGGTTTTACAGGTATAATATTCTCCCCGTCTTTAAGAACTACTGCAGAGCTAGATTTTGCAAGAAAATAGGTATCATCTAGTACAACACCTTCTGTAAGAGCAGCTTCACTCAATAATTCATTACTATTGTGTGAAATATGTACTTGTGCAACTACCGATTTTCCTATTGGCATATCCTCAAAGTCTACTTTAAACCCATTTTCAATATAATCATCATCGATAGTTATTATTTTTTCTGATATAACTGCGTTTGAAGTAGAATCAATAATTGCTACTTTCGCCGTAATGGTCTCTTCATTATCGTCACTGTCAATTACGTTAGGGGTTTGTGCATATCTATTCGAAAGCACAGCATTTCTTTGTGTTAACAGCCCAGACAAATCCATATCCATTGTTATGTTTGTTGTTCCACGTACATTCCATAATGAATCGCAAGAAAGCATACAAAATAAAAATAATATACTCATTGGTACCAAAAACTTTCTTTGTTTAGTCATAAAAACTCCTTAAAAGACTATGAATAGAAATATATCTATAAAAAAAGTATAATGCAAAAAGATAAAAAAATCAACTTTTAGCTATTATCAGCAGCTTCTTTTCCTTCCAAAGCAAGCTTTGCCAATTGAGATGCATAGTGCTCAGTACCCCTCATTTCTTTAGTACCATTTTGTCCATCATGCTGTTTCTTTTGTAAAAACTGAACTGCTTTTAGAATATCGAGTGCTTGATTTTCGCTTACGGTAAGTACTTGTTCAATATCCTCAATACTCGCTCCAGAGAGTTTGTCTACGGTGGTCCACTTTTGCATAATAAGCTTTGCACGCTTTGAACCAACATGGGGAAGCTCTGAAAAAATGCTTACAGTATTTTCTTTAGATCTTAAGCGTTGATTTCTGCTTGTTGCAAAACGGTGTGTTTCATCACGAACACGCTGTAAAAGCCTTAATGCATCACTCCTTTTCGCAAGAATAATTGGTTTTGAATTCCCAGGTAAAAAGAGTTCTTCTTCGCGTTTTGCTAACCCAACAATTGGAATACTTAAACCAAGAGCGTCTAGCACACCGCGAACGGCATTAACTTGCCCAATACCACCATCAATGAGAATAAGATCTGGCATTTCTGCTTGTTCATTTAAAAGGCGCGTATAGCGTCTACTGGTTGCTTCACGCATAGAGGCAAAGTCATCAATGAGGCCATCAGTTGTTTTTAAGCGGAAATACCGATAATTCTTTTTATCAGGTTGTCCATTGTAAAAGCTAATCATACTTGCAACAGGGAACTTTCCTTCTAAGTGTGCAATGTCAAACCCTTCAATACGCATAGGAAGCACCGATAAGCCAAGCACTTTTTTTAATTCTTCTAAGGCAGGGGTATCGCCTCTTTCGCGCAAGCGTCGGATAATATCTTCTTTGGCATTGTGGTTAGCCATGTTTAAAGCCGCTTCATGACGAGAAAGCTCTTTTGTTTCTTCAGGAAGTGTAATACTTGTTTTAACCGAAAATGTATCTAATAGCCATTTTTCACTTAACTCAAGACCTGCTTTGTCGCTTACAAATATTCTAGGGGGAATTACATCAGCACTGGTATAATAGGCACCAAAAAACTCCGCCATCAAGTCTTCATCATCAGAAAGCGACTTGGTCCTATATAAATCCCGCATGATAAGCTTTCCCATGCGCATTTTTAGCACAACAAAGCTTACTAAAGGCCCATCGGAATAATGCCCAATATAGTCGCGAGCTTCTGCATCGAAATCACTCACTGCATTTTGCATTCTAAGCGATTTTAACGCAGCCAATCCATCACGTAGTCTTGCGGCCTTTTCAAATTTTAATTCTTTTGCAGCAAGCTTCATGCCTGTTTCAAGTTTTTCAATTCCCTTAGCAGGATTTTCGTCAAGAATTGAGTGAATTTCGCCGATAATTGCAGTGTAATCCTCTTTGCTGATTTTATTGCAGCACGGAGCTGCGCATCGACCTATGTGATAATACATACATGGTGTTTTTCTTTTTGGCATTTTTTTACATTGCCTAAGTGGGTAAATACTGTATAATGTATCTATAAACACACTAAGTGCGCCGCCATTAGGAAATGGGCCAAAGTATGCAGAACCATCTTGAATGATTTTTCTTGTTTTAATAACACGAGGAAAGTCTTCATTTGTAATGCGTACAACGGGGTAAGATTTATCATCTTTTAAGTTGATATTGTACCTTGGGCTATGTTCTTTAATGAGATTATTTTCAAGAATAAGCGCTTCGTATTCGTTTGCGGTAGTGATATATTCTATTGAAAAAGCTCTAGCGATTAGCGTTCGAGTTTTTATATCTTTTTTTCCAGAAAAATAGGAGGATAGTCGGTTTTTCAGATTTTTTGCTTTACCCACATATAGAACAGTAGTATCTTTGTCGCTCCAAAGATATACGCCACTTGATTTTGGCGCTTTCAATGCGGTTTCATGGAGTTTTTCATATATAGTAGAATCTGAGTTCATGGCTTAACAGGTACCTTATGACAAAAAAATGTCTTTTTACTATTATACTTATATTCCTCACCACAAGTCTAGTACTTTCTGAAGAAAAAGAACTTATTATTGGCGGAGAAAATGGATGGAACAACTTTTCAGTAGCAAGAGATGTTTCTATATCCAATTCAGGACGCTTTGGAAAACAAGCTGTTGAAATAGCAAGTAATACAGCAAAGCTCAATACTTCAACCGACCTCCTACTCGATTTTGAAAACATTGAAAATACCACAGATAGCACAGGAAAGTATTCGGTTGCTTCAACAAATCTATCTGCAACGACACAATCAATAATGGGAAAATACTCTGCACTCGGAAAAGGAAATACGGGAGGAATTGAGTTAACTGGAAATGCGAATAGTATTTTTGGAAAGGAAGGGTTAGTTGGCTCGTTTACTATTTCTTTTTGGTTAAACCCCTCGCTTGCAGAAAATGGCGAAACAGTATTTCTTTGGGATTCATCTCGTAATGTAAACAACAACCCTGTGTACCAGCTCATATCAATTATGTTTTTTCAAAACCGTCTTGAATGGAATTTTACAAATATTTTTTCTGATTACCATGAATTCAAAGATATAACACTTAAAAGTAGGAGTCTGGTAATTCCAGATGTTTGGGCACATCACTCATTAAGCTATGATGATGCTACTGGCATTGTCGAATACAGAATTAATGGCAGAATTGAAGCATTAACATATGCAACGAGCAGTGGTTATTCAGAAAGAGAATTATACAGTGTTATTTTAGGCACACCAGCAAACATAGCAATTTGTTCAAACTACACAGGCAGAATTGACGACTTTATCATTAAAGAAGAATTTTCATCTGGGAATTTTGAAAATTACCAATATAACCCTAATGGTGGATACTTTGAAACACAGCCACTAGGTCCTTTCCCCTATGGGTCAACCATTCAGGAAATTACAACACTAAGTGATATTCCTACTGAAACTGATATACAGTTTTTCGTACGTGCAGGAGATAACTTCTATGAATGGACAGATGAATATCCAACATGGGTACCTATTTCTACTCTAAAAGATAACCAAAATGTACAAGGAAGATTTTTTCAAGTAGCAGCTAGCTTGCATACCGATGGCAAAGGCATAAAAACCCCAAGTATAACTGAAATACGCTTGAAATATAATGAAGCAGAAGCACCCCTTGCACCATACAAAGTATTTGCTGATGCTGGAAATGGATATATAGATTTATCGTGGATACCTGCCGCAGGAATAGAACCAGACGGATACATCGTATACTATGGAGAATCTCCTGGTGAATATTTAGGAGAGAACTCAATGCAAGGCGACTCACCAATCGATGTTGGTCAAACAGATTCATTTCGAATTTCAGGCCTTAAGAATGGAAAAGCATACTACTTTGCGGTAACTGCATATTCATATACACCAAAAAAAGTTGAGGGCATTTTTTCGCATGAAGTTTATGCACGGCCACTTCAGGGAGGAAGATAATGACATGCTATACGCACTCTAACTCGATTTGTGATACAAGAGGAGACATATATGAAACCACAAGAAAAGCCTAAAGGGCAAAAAGAAGACAGAAGAGCACTTGCATTACAGCGAGCTCAAGCTGCAGTTCTTTCTAGAGATTATACCCTTGCTATACGTCTATACAACCGACTCCTCATAGCCCAACCAGATAATTTGGACATGCTCTTAAAACTAGCGAGCGTATATGTTCGAGCTGATAAAGACGAAAAAGCACTAAAAATATATTTAAACATACAAAAGAAAAGCCCTGATAACTTTGATGTACTCACAAATTTGGGAGGAATTTACCGACGACTTGGGAAGTATGAAGAATCAATAGAAGTACTTGAAAAAGCATTAATACTGGGAAATGACATTGAAGCAATAAAATATAGCATGGGCTTTACCTATAAACTTATGGGTAAATACGAAGAAGCAGCCGATAGTTTTATGCATGTAACCGATATGAATCCTAATGACGTACTTGCGTACAATCATCTTGGAACAATTGAAAGTATGAGAGGTAACTATGAAAAGGCACAGAGCGCATTTTCAAGAGGATTACAAGTTGATCCAAATCACCCTATTCTTCACCTTAATGCATCATTAAATTACTTAGCGCAAAAAAACTATCCACTTGCAAAAAAACACTGCGAAGCAGCATTACGCGCAAAGCCAGGATGGCCTGATGCAATGTCTGTCTATGCTGAATTATTAGAAGAAACAGATGACAATGATGAAGCAAAAAGAGTATTAAAGAAAGCCGTTACATTAAACCCAGAAAACGCGAAGATGCATACTAATCTTGGTAGCTTTTATGAATCTAACAACGATTATGAAAATGCACAAAGTGCTTATCTAAAAGCAATTCAAATAGACCCCAACAACTTAACCGCAAAGTTCGACTTAGCCAACGTGTATGTGACGCTAGAGAAATACAATGAAGCCATTGGATTATTTTCTCAACTTGAACGATTAGATCCTCACAATCAAGATATTACCATGGAGTATGCAAAAGCATTAATGACCCTCAACCGAATGGATGAGGCCATGGATAAAATCAAAGATTTAGAAGACAAAAATTCTGAAGACTTAACAACTCTTAATATGTTTAGCCAATATTTTATTCGCAATAGAGACTTTGATAAATCTAAAGAGTACCTAAAGAAAATCAAAAAGCTTTATCCTCAGGAAACAACATATCTTTTTGATAATGCTAAACAATATTCTCACGTCAAAAATTTTGGTGAAGCAAAAAAATTATTGGATGAATACCTTCATGTGCAGAAAAATGATTGGCATGCTTGGTACTTACTCGGTGAAAATTATTTTGAAGTTAAGTTATATAAAGACGCATTACATGCATGGAAAAATGCACTCGATATTAGTAAAGACACAAGCATTCTAGAAGATATTGCAAAGCTTGTTGAACACTTCGAATCAGATTCAGAAGAAATGGAAATTATATCAGAACTTATCAAACACTATGCAAATGAACCAGACTTTGATTCTATCGATATTACCGATACAGGGGACGAAAACGATACAGAAGATGAAGACGAAGATACTAGAGAGGCAATAGTAGAACAACCTAGTTCTGAAGATGAAAGTGATGAAGTAGATACTGAGGCACTTTTTAGTCTTGATACTAGCACACTCGACGATGAACCAAGAGATGAGTATGAGCCGTTGGTGTTTGATGAAGCAGAAGATATGGATACTGAAGACGACGTAGAAGGAAACCTATTTGATTTGTCAAAGCTTGTACCTGATGATGAGCCAGAAGATTTTTCAGGGCTCGACAACAAGTCGCATATGTTCGATAATGAAAAAGATTTTAATCAATTTGACCCATTAGAAGAACAAGAATACATGAATGTTGATGGTCTTGGGTTTGAAGATGAAGACTTTGATGATGACGATGAAAATGATGACACTAATATAGGCTTACTTAGTGAAAATGACGATGTTGTTGAATCCGGGGTGCAAAATCAAGCACCAAAGGAGTCAGAAACTACTCCACCTGCACCTCCTGTAGAACCTACTCCTCCTGTAGCACCACCTACCCCTCCTGCAGAAACTAAGCCAGAGCCCGAAGTAGAAATAGAGCCAGAACCTGAGCCTATTTTTGAAGAAGAACCTATTGCTGAAGCTGAACCAATTTTTGAGCAAGAACCTATTGCTGAAGCTGAACCAATTTTTGAGCAGGAACCTGAAATTGAACCTGAATTAGAGATTATTCCTGATAAGGAAATAATTCAAAGTGATGATGAAGACATAGACAATAACATTAATGTTGATTCGAATGACTCTCTGTATCTCGATGATGAAAATCTTATTGATGAAATTGAAGAAGATGAACATCTTGAGCTTCCAGAAGAAGATGATGATGAAGATAATGACTCAATTCCGCTGCAATTAGATGATGATAATGAAATTATTGAAAACATCGGTGATTTTGAGGATGAATTTGATATTGATGATGACGAATACAATGTTGATGATTTACTAGAAGAAAGTGATGAAGAGTTTGAACATGAACCACAAGAAGATGAAGTAGAAGAAGTTCTCGAAGAAGCTGAAAACGAAGCTGACGAAGATGACTCTGAGGTGGTTCAAGATATTGAAGATGAATTTATAGATGATTATATCGAAGAAGATGATGATGTTCATATTCCTGAGTATTTATCTGAAAAGGATAAAGAAAAATACGAAGATCCAGTTGCTGCAATTGAACCAGAGGATATGTATGAATTCTTAGATGATAATGATGAGATATATGAAGAAAACATCGAAGATGAAAACGATGACGAAGAAGAAGAATCTGATACCGATTATGATGATGTAGATATAGATGATGACATTATTGAAGATGCAGAAACGGTTGAAGAAGATGAGGACGAGGACTATGAAGTTAGCGAAATGAGTATTAGTCCAATGGATCTATTCGATGCAGATTCAGATGATGAAAAAGAATACTTTGATGCAGCTAACAAAACTAAAGATGAAGTAATGATGTATCAGGTTAGAAAGGTAATCAAAAAGTCATTCGATTCACCACCAATAAAAAAATTCAGCAATCCTGCAGGAATGTTTGAATCGTTAAGAACACTTTGCGACCACTACTTATCAGAGTCGAAAAAAGATTCGTTAATTACGAAATTAAAACAAGAAGACTTAGAGTATGTGGCGACTCGTATCGAAATAGGCCCTGGACTCCTTGCTGCAGCGGAAGCCCTACATGAGTCTGAAAAACATACCCACGATACAGTATAAAAAAAATGGCTGTCAGTAATGACAGCCCATTTTTTATATTCTAATTATTCTTGAATGTGTTAAAATTTCTACCCCATCTTCTTTGATTAAGATATCATTTTCTAAGCGGCAACCACCAATATCAGGATCATATAAGCCAGGTTCACATGTTAATACCATACCAGGCTCAAACACAATAGTCTTATCCATTTTTGTTCTAACCGTTGGCCATTCATGTGCTTGCAAACCATACCCATGCCCTAAGCTATGAGGCATAGTTCTTTTTTCTTTTGAAAATATTTTATCTACTTTTGCACCAGCAGCATAAATAGGTTCACCTGCTTTATAAAGTGGGAGTGCCTCATTATATGCTTTTTCAACTAATGCTAGTTGCTTTTCTTGGGCTTCTGTTAAAGGCCCTTTTGCAACCGTCAGCGTAATATCGCTCGTATATCCTTCGTACACCACACCAAAATCTAAAATAGAAAGTCCTTTGTCAGGCCATGCCGCTGCAGTGTAAGGAGGGAAACAATGAATTCCATAACTCCTCGATGGACCTGCTGCAAGCGTGTCAAAGCCAGTTTTTTCGCACCCTTCTTTTCTGCATTCGCGCTCAATTAAAAGTGCAACATCGGTTTCTGTTTTAATACTTTCATCCTTTACGCCTTTTTCAATTAAATCAATTATTGAATCTGTAATTTTTGAAGCCTTTCTAATGCATTCAAGTTCGTACTCATCTTTAATAGCACGCATTTTCTCTACAAACTGGGTTGCACCATTATCTCTACATATAACATTATAATCTGCTAAATCATGAACATATTGCAAAAACAAGGGATAGGGGATAGTTGATGGCAACTCCACCTTTGAATTTTTTGGAACCTTTAAGTGCTTTAATAGTCCTACAGCAGCTTTAACTGCACTTCTATCAAAAGAAGTGTATGCAAGAATTGCATCAACATTGCCCATTTTTTTTGCCATAGTTTCATCCCATGAGCATAAAACATTTGAACCATCTACAGCTTGCATATAAATTGAATCATTTGGCATTCCAGAAAAATACCTCACCGCTGGTGTTCTAGATGCTTCACTATCATGAAAAAATACCGCTGCAACACCCTCTTGAGCCATCCATGCACTTAGTTTTTCTCTACGTTTTGTATATATGTCTTTCATTTTTTCTCCTAATTACTATAAATATGAGATTACCATAAACACTATAAAATTACAAGGAGCTTAACTTATTAAACACTTCTCTACATATTTGTGCACTGAAAGTATTTGCATTTACTGTGATTAATCATATAATAAATATAAACTTTATTTACTGAATAAAATTTCTATTTACGAATCAAACACCTTGTGTTATACTTTAAATATAATAAAATACTAACGCACACTTTGGAGGCACTATGAAAAATGTATTAGTTTTTACATGTATTTTACTCTTTTTGACTGTCGGCTTGTATGCAGCTGATCCAGCAATTGGTTTTTGGAAGAGTATCGATGATGAGTCAGGAGAAATTACTGCAGGATGGGAAGTGTATGAAGAACAAGGTATACTTTATGGCAAGATTCTAAAAGTAGTAGGTCAGCCTGCTGATGCCTTAGCTACAGCATGTGAAGGCCCATACAAAGATTTTCCAGTTGCAGGTGATACATCTAAAATGACACTTATCAATACCCCTTGGATTTATGGCTTAGAAAATAAAGGTGAAGGGAAATGGAAAAGCGGAAAAATCATAGACCCTGAAAATGGGAAAATGTATACAAGCGAAATTACTTTTCACAAGGCTGGTGGAAAATATAAAATGGATACATTGGAAATGCGCGGGAAGATTGGTCCATTTGGTCGAAGTCAATTTTGGCAAAAATCAACTCGTGAAGAAATAATGTCTTTGTAAAAGTCTACAGGATGTGTAGGGCTCTACTATTGCAATAGAGTCCTACATGATTATTCAATCAAAACTCGTGAACTAAAATTTTTTCTGTACTTTTGAGAGGCATTTCTCCAACATACATAAAAGCCGACATAGGAGTAAAATATTTTTGCATTTCCTTTATTGGGCTATTGGGTGGAAAGTGTGCAGTCTCACGGCGAAAGGACCCATACGTCGGCTTTCCATCCGTGTCTTTTGAGCAGCAAGTACACCTCCCAAGTACACGTATAGAGTCTTTTTTTACTCCTGCCATTTCTAAAAGATGTATATTTGCTTTTTCAAGTGATAGTCGAAAACTATTACTACCATCAATTTTTTCAATACAGTCTTCTGAATAGTTTTCAATAAAATATTGTGCTCTCTCTTCATCGACTACATAGCAGCAATTCCTTATATGCGGTCCAATTACTATATTAAAGTCTGTTGCTTTCGCCCCATATTTTGCATTAGCCATTAAAAGTGCTTCAGTAACTATTCCTGTGCCCTTCCATCCTGAGTGCAACACCCCAAAACAGCCCGTAACACTATCCCATAAAAATATTGGCATACAATCAGCTACCGTTACAACAGGAACAAATTTTGGGTTACATGTTATGATGCCATCAGCTTGCATACCAAGTGTATCAGATGCATCATTCACAGCAACAACCGTTTTAGAGTGAATAAGTTCAAGCGGAACAATTTTTTTTTCATCGGCAAAGCAATCATAAAAAAATGCATTACGGTTTTCGTTTATTTCATTCCACCTGAAGCGCATAGACTTTGCTTGCAGAAGTGAAACACACGCGCATACGTTATTGCCCACTTGCAGTTCCCTTAAGCTCAACTGCTTCAATCTCCTGCAATAGTCCAAATGCAGTCTCAATTGACTCACTGATTTCTACTATATGCTTTCTAATTGGAGCATTATCGGGGCCCACTAAATTTGCTATATTTGAAATTGTGTCATAATTTGGGTTATAATTTGCAACAAGCATGCCATTAAATATTGAACCAAAAGATCTACATATTGTACCAAAAGTTAGTACAATCATATTAACTTCAGATTCAATAGAGGTCATTAATGTTTGCACTTGTAGTTGACCTTGAACAGTGCGTAAAACATCCGGAGTAATTGCAGCAAAGGTAGCTCCATATGAACCTTTTGGACTAAGATTTTCATAAAAATCTTTTATACTTTTAATAAGATGATTTGCTTCGGTATAGGTATCAATAAATTCGGTTTTATTATCACGCCGAATAAAATCACCGTCAACCATTATTATTTTTAAAACATCATTAAACTTCACGTATATTTTGGAAAAAAAACAATATAGAAAACCTATGGAATATTCCTTTGAAAAAACAATATTTGATTGTAAAGCACTCCATGGCCTGAGGGGAAAAAGAGGGTATCCATCTGTTTGACAAAACATAGCTACATGATCTTTTGTGCGTGAAACCTTTCGCTCATGGAGCCAATGATTCCATTTTTTATCAAATATTCGCTTCCATTGGGCCTTATATTGTACAAACCAATCTTCACCACTTTCCTTATACATAGGTATCCAAGATAATGTGCCTCTTGCAACCATTGTTATAGAACGTATTGGAATAGAATTAATAAAATGTGTTAGTCCTTTTAATGCAACAAGACTATTAGTCATATGTTCTGATACACCTGCTTGCACGTCAACAGTTTCTCCTGCATCTATTTTAGATTGCATTTGAAATAAGTACAATGCTTCAAGTACTTCTGGTTCGACATTTCTAGAGTTACACAAAATATTTGCAAATTTTTCAAGTTCTGTTACGGCTGAAGAAAGTGGACAGTGTAGTTTCCCTGTAGTTGTTACAGAAAATTTGGCAGCAAATGATTCAAATGGCAATTGGGTAAATGCAGTTAGCCAAATATAGCTTTGCACACATGTATATAATTCACCTTTTGCTGTAGGCGAAACATCAGCAAGAACAGCATCCATTTTTCGAATCATTGAGGCTCTTAAATCATTTGTAATTTCTTGGGAAAATGGAATACTATAGGGATTAGCAACTTGTTCTACTTTTTTTTCCATATCACTCATAATAAGTGAGCCTAACAGAACTAAAAATGATCCTGGATGTTCATCAGCTTTTGCTAATCCGTCTTTAAACGAATCTGCAATTTTTTTTAATTCAAGCAAAGAATCATAAAAACTTTGTTCTAAACACATGCGTTGAGCACTAAAATAATCAGAGTATTTACTCTCTATTTTTTTAGCCATAATTGTGAGTTTATGTTCTTGATATACAATCTCTACACTTTTGTTTGAAAACAAGGATTTAAAAAAAAGTACAATTCTTGTTATTATAGATTCATTTTTTAGGATATCGCCTTTTGGAATTGCAGCATCTTCCTTCAACGAGTCTTTTGAAAGAGACTCTATCTCAGGGGCAATTTGACTTTTCATTTGCTGTAGGATTGACACCCTGTCATCTATAGACAAACCTGCTACTAGATGGTCAAAGGAATCACCTGACTTTGGCATACTAACTCTCCTCCTTTACATTATAACAAGTTTGTAAGAAACGTCAATACCTTATATTCCCCATGCTTTTGTGCGTTTCCGTGATAATATCATAGACAAAACAAAAAAACAAATATACAATATTTATATAAATAGTAATTAATTATATAGGAAACTATTATGGAAAAAAACTTTAAAATAACTGGTATGAGTTGTGCCGCATGTTCTGCAGCAGTTGAACGCGTTACAAGAAAGATAGAAGGCGTAGCAGAAAGTGATGTAAACCTTACCACAAACACTATGAGAATTGTATTTGACGAAAAAAAAGTACAAGACAAAATAATAATAGAAAAAGTGAATAAAGCAGGCTTTG
>CAYJHL010000039.1:0-13108 GCA_964369585.1 uncultured Treponemataceae bacterium
AAATCCAAATGAGCAAGTAGCTACAAAGCCAGTAGAGTTTATGGTTTTAGAAAATGTAATGATTGAAAATGAAACAGGCGAACTGTGGCGTTGTATGGTTAAAAATGCAAAAAAACAAAAAGTAGGAAATGAATACCGCTTTTCAGACGGTACAATTGGTACTATAGTTGAAAATGAAAACGATGTAGGAACCGAATTTCGAACGCTTTCATTTGCGCTACCAAATGGCGAAACAAAACTTTCTGAAACGTGGTTTGAAAAAAATGGCCATATTCCGCTTCCACCATACATAAAACGTGAAGATGACGATAGTGATGGAGAGCGCTACCAAAATGTGTACGCAGATGAAACTGGATCTGCTGCATGTCCAACAGCTGGGTTACACTTCACCAATGAAATACTAGACAAGATAAAAAATAAAGGTATAGATATTGCCTATGTAACACTACATGTTGGCCTTGGAACGTTTTTACCCGTTCGCGCAGAAAATATAGAAGACCATGCTATGCACTATGAGTATTATTCAATTAGCGAAGAAAATGCTAAAAAAATAAATGATGCAAAAAAAGCAGGCAAAAAAATATTGGCTGTAGGAACAACATCAGTTAGAACATTGGAATCAAGTTGGAATGGTGAAACTGCTATGGTTGAAGCAGGCACGAGCTCTACAAATATTTTTCTGTATCCAGGCTGTTCTTTTAATGTAATAAATCAATTGTTTACTAATTTTCATACTCCCGAATCCACGCTTTTAATGCTTGTTAGTGCATTTGCTGGAAAAGAACATATTTTTAATGCATATCAAAAGGCTGTAGATAGCAAATATAGGTTTTTTTCGTACGGGGATGCAATGCTTATCCAGTAGTATTAAAAGTGCCTGAGTTCATCAAGAGATTGCTCTAATAAACTCATAAATTGGCTTTTTACAAAAAGATTAATATCTATGTTACACTTTTCTACTTCTTCATCAAATATTTTTGAAGCCTTTTCAAGTAGGAGAGTACATTCTTTTTCATTTAAAGGTAGTCGCGCTCCTATAAGGGTATTTTCTAATTCTCTACTTCTAAAAGCTATTGTACCAGCAAATGCAATGCGCAAATCATCAAGGCTTGATCCCTTACTAGAGTCTGCTAAAAAGGTGAAAGATGCGCTTTTTTCATCTTGCTCGTATGGGGCACCTAATTTGATATATGAAGATGTATGCCAGTGGTCAACAGGTACTCTAATTTTTGTGAGAAAAAATCCTTGAGGAACTCCTGTAAATTTGGATAAGGTAATATGTTTTGTTTCCGAAATACTGCGCAGTTCTAGTGTTGCATCTAATGCTAATAAAGGTGAATATAAACTCATTTTATTTGTAGGATTACAGATATTCCCGCCAATAGTTGCAATATTTCCTACATTATGTGAAGCAATTGATGAAGCGGCGTCATACAAAAATTGAGGTATACGATTTTTCCCTATTTCTAAAATTTGATTAATAGTTACTGCAGATCCAAACTCAATATAACGCTCAGTTTTTGTTATTTCTTTTAGCTCTGCGATGTTTCCTATAAATATAGAAGCAGGAGGTAACTCAATTTTTGTGCCTCGAAGACATTTTTTGCACAAAGTTGCACCTGCAAACACTTGTAAGTTTTGAGTATTTTTTAAATGATATAATACTTCATTTATAGATGAAGCATAAAATACTTGTATTTTATTTACGCCCATATTCTGCTTGCCCTTCGCGCTCTAAGCGTATATCAAAAGATTTAAATATAGCATCAATAAGCGATTCTACACTTGTACATTGACAGGTAAATGTTCGCATCCGCCGCAAAATACTATTTCGATTAGGATTTTCTTTTGTATCTATTATATCATGGATGGCAAATATTTTGCCAGTGTTACAAAATCCACATAGTTTAACATTAGCAAGTTCTAATCCTTGTATTATATCATCATATGCTTCTGTTAGTGAAAACTCTTCTAATGTTATTACAGCTTGATTTGTTAGAGAACCGATTGGCACTAAACAAGAAGGCGTTGGCTTATTATTAATTAATACAGTGCAGGCACCACATAATCCTTTTGTGCACCCACATTTTGCAGAAGTGATTTGTTGGCTTCGAAGAACTGAAAGTAATGTTTCATTTTTATCTGCTTCAGTAATTATTGTATTATGATTTATTGACAGACTTGTTGGCATCATTTTCCTCCTCTATCTCAGTGAAATCATCACTTATACCAGTATCATTAATTTTTTGAAAAAGCTCAAATATAGTCTCTTGTTCAATAGGGAACTCATGTAAAATCTCTTGAACAGTATGAGACAATGCATTTGTTAGTGCTGCAGGCAAGGTATTATATACCAGTTCTCTAATTTGTTTTGGCTCATCAGTACTTTCTAAAAATGTAATTGAAATATCTGGCTCAGAATATACTTGATTTTTCATTATTTGAGATAGTATTCTTTTTACACAACTTTGTATAGCATAGCGTGCTTTTCGTTTGTTCATAACATTACCAGCATCAATTGATATGTAAATGTTTCGAACTTCAAATGAGGAAATTGGTAGCACTAATTCAATTTCTGCTACAAGTGCAATCCACGAAGTAACATAGAAGGGTTTGCCAGAAAAACGCTCTGAGTTCCAGGTTTTTTTATTAGCTAAATTAAATGTTCTCTTTACAGAAATGGGAAGAGGTTGGTGGAAGCGTGACTTTTGTACGGCTGTACAGGCTTTTTTTAATAATTGAGATGTTATATACATATTGTTAAGCATAGTTTCTGGTATACTCGCTTCTTCATTTTGATAAAACAGAGAATCTATAACAACATCTTCAATATTGACTGATAAAATAGAACTTGCAATTTCTTTCCAAATTGTTGCTATTGTTTCAGAAGCATTAAGTACTTTTATAATTACTTTGCTATTTATGTCAATCGTTACTTCTACGCTATGCAAGCTTGTATCTACCATTGCACCTAAAAAGCCATTTGCTTCATATGCAGTCGCAAGTCCAATTCCTCTTACAGGAAAATAACTTCCTCGTGACTTTTTTGTGTACGGATTTAATGTGTATATTTCATATTTACGATAAAAATCACTTTTTTGCAACGCCGTTTTTAATACACTTTCATAGGTACTAGTGTCAAACTGAAAAGGATATTTAGCTTTGTTCGATAAAATATTTTTCATCCTTACTTCATATGGCGTTAAACCTGTACTAGTTGCAATTTTTCTCATATGTGTTTCAATTGCATAAAATGAATGATAGTCCAACCATCTAATAATTGAAGAAGCAGGCGGGTTTTCACTAGAGTTTGCTACTACTTCAATGTCTATAGAATCTGGAGAGTAAGGCCCCAGTGCTGTAATAGCCAATCTGTCTGCAATTATATTTGCGAAAGGATTATATGCGCCCACATTTAACCGAATGGTAACCTTAGAACTAAGTATTTTTCCATCTGAAGCTACCTGAGAAGAATGATCTATGCCTACAACATTTCTAAAGTCGTCAAAGGTTCGTTGCTCTTCATGCGATAATGAAAGTAGCACACTTTGCTTTGTTAGTATAGATGCTAGAGCACACTGTACTGCAAGTGTTGTGTTTTTCCAAGGCGAGTTTTTTTCAGTAATGGGTAGCTTCGTTTTATGAATTACTATGTTTTGTGCGCTGTATCCAGTAATAGATTCTAAATTTTCTCGTAAGTTTTTAGACCATTGAGTTGGTGTATAGACTGTAAGTTTTTTTCCACTTGCGTAACACAATGCTCCATTTGATTCTGTAGTTTCTACTAAATCAAGGTTTACTGAAGAATGAGATTCAATAGTATATATACTAGTTTCTTTTTTTGATTTTACAGTACCATATGTCAAACATCTTTTCGTAACAATATTTTTGTCCTTACCCTCAGTATCCTTTGTTTGGTTAAACACTTCTGTAAAAACAATTGAAATTTGCTGTAATAAATCATGTAGGGTTGCAAGGTTTGGACCTGTTATCATTCCAATGGGTTCACCTTCATAAGATATTTTTTCTCGTGCAAAAACTGGAAAAGAAGTATCAAAAACTACAATAGGGTTTTGATTTGGTAAGTCATCTGTAGTAAAAAGTGCATATCCCTCAGGAATATCCGCTAGTGTTATAGAGCGAATCGTTCCTGATGCTATTGGACTTCGAACAAGAACTGCATAAATGGTACTTTCTCCATGGAGGTCTGAATAATAAGATGAGGAGGAGATGAACGTTTTTGAAAACTGACGCTTTTGTTTAGGTGGCATTGTCTTCCTTATTAACTATTATAGTTATTTTTCCCTGTTTCGATGATTGTTGTTATTACACGGTCAACCATTTCCTCTGTCATATCTGGCCAAAGTGGTATGCTAATTGTTGATTCAAATTGTTTTTTTGCGTTTGGAAAATCCCTTTTTTTCAGCTTATATGTCTTTTTAAAATAGGTAAAAGCATAATGTGGTATAAAATGCAAAGATATATTTATACCCTTTTTTTGTATTGAATGTGCAAATTCATCCCGTGTTATTAGTAGCTTTTCTTGCTTTACTCGTAAAAGATATAAGTGCCACGCATTTCCATCTTGGTCAGGAGGGCATTCTAAAAAATCATGCTGCGAAAATGCTTCTGTATATTTTAGTGCAATTTTCTTTCTTTTTTCAAAAAAATCATCAGCTTTTTTTAATTGTTCAATCCCAATTGCCGCTAAAATATCAGGAAGATTACATTTATATCCTGCTTGTATAACATCATACTCCCAAGATGCAGTATCAGATGTGTACCTATTCCAAACTGTTCTATCAATACCGTGCATTCTCATCATTGTCATTCTCTTGGCAAGGTCATCATTATTTGTGCAAATCATACCACCTTCTGCAGTAGTAATCGTTTTTGTAGAATAAAAGGAAAATACTCCGATATCACCTAATGTACCTGCATATCCATCTTGCGTTTTTGACGGAAAAGAATGGGCAGCATCTTCAATGATTTTAACACCATACTTTTTTGCGATTTGCTTTATGCGTGTCATATTACACACGTTTCCTGCTATATGAATTGGAACAATTGCTCTAATAGATCTATCTTTAGATAACTTTTCTTCAATTTGTTCTGGGCTAATGCTGTAAGTATCTTTTTCAATATCTGCATACACAACTCCGCCACCTAGATGTAGTGCCGTTGTAACTGTTGAAACAAAGGTATAGGGGCTGGTTAAAATTTTTGTTCCTTCACGTATACCACATGCTTCCATTGCAAGCATTAACCCCGATGTAGCACTATTTACTGCTAATGCATGTTTGCATCCAATTTTTTTTGAAAATTCATTTTCAAAGTCGAGTGCAACCTTGCCAGTTGTAAGCCAGCCTGAACGCATAACATTTAGAACAGCATCTTCTTCTTCTTTTCCAATTGATGGTAAAAAAAATGGTACAGATTTAGTTGTTTGCATATTTGAAGTCCTTGTATGTCGGTATAAATGCTGTGAGCGTTTCAGTAAGCTTTACTGCATCTCTATAATGCTCATGTGAACTTTGTGTGCACAATGGTATTAGTATTTCCAAAAGTTTATCGAGTGTTTTTTCAGTACTTTCAGTCTTCGATAGTGATTCGCTACAAGTTAGGCGCAAAATTTTTGGAAAGTCTGTTTTTTGAGGGTTTTCTTCTTTTGTCCAAAGAGGCTCATCTAAGCGTTCTCCTGGTCGCAAACCTATATACGCGATTTCAACATCTTTATTTGGCTCAAAACCTGAAAGCTCAATAAACTGCAGAGCAATATCGGTAATTTTTATAGGATCACCCATATCCAATAAATAAGACGATGCATTTGTTCCAACGCCACCGGTTTTTAAAACTAACGAACAAGCTTCTGGGATTGTCATAAAATATCGTTGTATGTCGGGATGCGTAATTGTGAGCGGTCCGCCCGTTTTTAATTGTTCAGCAAATAAGGGTAGAATTGACCCTCTCGAGCCAAGAACATTTGCAAAACGTACAAACATATATGCATTTTCTTTATTTTTAATAGACTTTGCAGCTGATAGAACCAATTTTTCACAGAGCATTTTTGAAACGCCGTAGACACTTACAGGATCAACCGCCTTATCAGTAGAAATTAGCACAAATCTCGATACGTTCGCACAGATGGCTGCATCCAATATATTTTTAGTTCCTAGAACATTGTTTTCTATAACCGCGATAGGATTTTCTTCCATAAGAGGAACATGCTTATAGGCTGCACAATGAAAAATGACATCACACTTTAACTTAGAAATAATATAGTGCATATAGCTTCTATCTTTTAAGTCTCCAATCACTGGAACTATAGTTGCTTTTTCTCCTACACCTTCTTTTTGAAGTGTACGTAATTCTTTATCAATTTGATAAATTGAGTTTTCCCCATGGCCAAAAAGATAGAGTCTTTCCGCTCCTCCCGACAATAATTGTCGAGCAAGTTCCGACCCAATAGAGCCTCCTGCTCCCGTAATAAGTACCCGTTTTCCACGTAAATAAGATAAACTTTCTTTTAATGAAATAGTAATAGGTGTTCTTCCTAAAATATCTAATGGATCAATTTGTCGTGCTTGAATTAAGTGTGCATTGCCTTCTACTATTTGAGATACAGCTGGAAGCGTTTTTATTTGTGTAAAACCAGATTTTCGCAATGCTTCATATACAGTTCTAATTCTAGCATTTGTAGCTGTAGGCATCGCTATAATAGCTTCATCGTAGGGTGATAGGTGCAGCGAAGAAACACAAGGTTCAATTGGCCCAAAAACTGCTACACCATCAATCATAGTTCCTATTAATTCTGGATCATCATCAACAAAAGCTACAGGTCTTCCGAAAATTTTTTTTCTGCGTAATTCTGAAGCTACCATTTGACCCGCAAAACCAGCTCCAATAATATATATGCGTGCACTACTTTTGCTCATGTTGTGATTCCTCCAAGATGTTAAAAGCAAGATCTATCAAAAATTGTTCATTCGAAAAATCTAATGCTATTTTTGCTCTTTTTTTCCTTTTATCTACTTTAACTATAGATCCTTCTAATCCCATCATTGGGCCAGATATAATAACAACTCTATCATTTTCATCAAAACTTACTGTAGAAACTTCAGCCACTGTACCCATTTTCATAAAATGTTGTAAAAGAGACAAATCTCTATTTTCAATTGAAGAAATATGTTTGTTTTCAGGTAAAAACCGCAAAAAGTACTTTGTATGCCGTAGAGTATTAAAAAGTTCCATATCTATGTCTTCAGTCTCAATAAAAATATACCCTGGAAAAATGGCCTTGTATTCATTTTGAACTTTTCCTGCACGTCGTGTGGGTAAACATCTTTTTAAGAAAACTAATCGTTGTTTATCTTTGCGCATTTCGAGTGCAACTTGAACTGAATCAATAAAAAAATCTTCTTTATTAGTTTGAACTTGTGCCGCAAAATATTTCATTATATACATAATATCATAAGCTGAAACTTTCATCAACTTTTTTTTGCTAACATTGAAAAAAAATGTGCCGATAATGAATAAAGGATAATATTATGAAATATATATGTTTAAAATTATTAGTACTCTTTGCGATGGTAAGTGCCTTTTCATTTGCTCCATCTATTGTTGTCCAAATGGCACAACATGATACTGATAGAGACACCTTACGTGAAAGTACCGTTATATTAGAAAGTGGAGTTTTAGACGAATTGTTTGATGCTGGTTATATTGTTTCAAGTTTACCAACAATTATAAATACAGATTCTAATGATTCACTAAAAGAAACAATAAACCTTGCTAGAGAAGGGTACATGAGTTACGTTGTATATATTGATGCGCATTATATCGCTTATGGATTTTCGGGTGATGAAACTATTACAGTAACCGACATTGAATCCTTAGAATGGAATGTTGTTAGTACCAAAGATATGAGCATATTAGGAACCGGTAAATTTGATGATATATATAAGCATGAAGGCGAAAATGATCTTGCAGCAATGAAAAGACTTTCAAGCGACCTTGGTGTAGAAATAAAAAGAATTTTTGAAAAATAAGGTGAGGGGATTTATGATGAAAAACACTATTATTCGACTTTTTGTATGTATGGTGATGGGAACAATGCTTATAGCAGCATCAAGACCATCTATTGAAGGAAGGGCCTCTGTTGCTGAAAGCGGCGAGTTACCCCCTGGAATGTATATTAAAGCACATACATTCTTGCCTGGGGATTCTGTTATAATAACGAACCCTGCTACAAAGGTAAGTATAGAAGTTTTTGTATTTGAAACAATTGATGAAGGTGTTGCAGCAATTGTTTCGGATGAAGTAGCAGAAAAACTCTTTATAACGAATAATTCTGATACGCTTGTGCAAATTAGAAAAGTTGTTGCACATGCTGAAATAAATAGCTCAGGATTAGAAATAGTAGAAGAAGATATAATAGTTGTAGAAACTCCTATTGAAGAGGAAATTATTGACGATTCAGAATTGTTTGTTCCAGAAATTGTAAATGAAGATATTCCTGTAGAAGTTGTAGCTTTAGCAGAACCTATGATAGAGGAAGAAGTGCTCGAAGAAGCTGAAGTAGAAGAGGAAATTATAGAAGAAGTGGAAGCTGTTTCTAATGAACTACCTGAAAGCACTGAAGAAATAATATTAGTTGAAGAAGATCCTCAAACAGACCATGAAATAATAGAAGTTACGGAAGAAGCTATAGTTCAAGAAGAAGAAATACTAACAGAAGCTGTGATTGAAGAAGAAATAATTGAAAACGACCCACTCGTAAATGAGATTACTGATATAATCGTATCAACCGAGAGTGAACCTACAGAAGAAGATGGCATAATTTTTACTCCTTTTGCAGATATGACAGCCTTATTTGCTGGAGAAGAAGCAGAGATAGAGGAAAACCCTATTGAAGTTGAAGATATAGTTACTACAGAAACAGAAGCTTCTGATATTGTACTTGAAGAAATCCCTGAAGTAGCAATTGTTGCAGAAGAACCTGCAGTTGATGAGCCTATCGAAGAAGTTATAGCTGTTGAAGAAATTCCAGAAGTTGCTATTGTAGTTGAAGAGCCTGTTGTTGAAGAAGAAATCATAGAAGTAGTTGATTTCCCAAATACTCTAACTCCAACCGAAGAAAATCCTCCAGTGTTTGAAGGAATAAAAGATGAACCAATTGTAACCTTATATACTTCACCATCTGAAGAAATTATCGAAGAGGCAGTTGAAGAAGTTGAAACAATTGATATTTTCGCGTTAACTCCTGCAACAGAATATGTTGAAGAAAGTACTGCATTTACCGTTAATATGCAAGATTTTATAGAAGATTCTATTTCAATAGTAGGAGCAAAAAAATACTACGTACAACTAGCAACATACAAAGATGAAAAAAATATTCTTACTTTGTTAGAAAAATATTCAGAAAAGTATCCATTGGCATTAGTTGAATCAACAATAATACAAGATGCATACCAAGTATTTGTAGGTCCTCTAACTAAAGATGAATACACAGTTGTTTTAGAGCGATTCAAAACATTTGGCTATAAAGATGCCTTCTTGAAAATTGCAAACTAGGGCAGCTTATTTAACCATAAACAAAAAAACCACACCGAAGTGTGGTTTTTTTATGCATCCATGAAATTATAACTAAATAACGGTATTATCATGTATAATTGCATTCTTCATAATTACGATTATACCATCTTTTACAAAGAAGTTTCCATGATCGCCTTCTGGAGGTAATTCACCAAGACCAATACTGCAGTTTTTTCCTATACGAGCATTTTTATCTATGATAGTGTTTTTTATTTTTGTTTCACTACCTATACCAATATTAGGAATACCTCTTTCTGCATTCTTTTTCTTATCACCATCTGTCTCATAAAAATCTGCTCCCATACAAATAACATTCTCAAATTCAGATTCGAGCTCAAGAATACTACGTATACCGATAACACAATTTTTAAGCGTAGAAACATTAATAATGCAACCTTCACATGTAATAGTATTGTACATTGTTGCATGGTTAATTTTTGAAGGTGGTAAATTTCGAGGTTTAGTGAATATAGGTACAAGTGCATCATAAAAATTGAATCTAGGTGAATAGGTTGTAAGCTCAATAGTAGAATCAAAAAAGCTTCGTAATGTACCAATGTCTTCCCAGTATCCGTCATAAATATATGAAAATACCTTTCGAGTTTTTATTGACTCAGGGATAATGGTTTTACCAAAGTCTTCATAGTCATTGTCTAAAGCATCCTCAAGAACATCTGCATTAAAAATATATATACCCATAGAAGCAAGATAGTCTTTTCCCTCAGTTGCCCCAGGTGTTCTTGATTCATCGGGAATAATCCAACTAGAAATGTCCAAATCTGGAGCTGGTTTTTCCATAAATTCAGTAATATTAAGCTTTTTGTTAACCTTCATAATACCATATTCAGAAGCGTCTTTTCGCGTTACTGCAGTTGTTGCAATTGAAATTTCAGCCCCTGATTTTTCATGATTGTCCAAGAACTTATCTAAATCCATTTGGTACAATTGGTCACCAGACAAGATAATATAATGTGTTGGCTTTTGTGTCTTAAAATGCTGGAAGTTTTTTCTAACTGCGTCTGCAGTTCCTTCATACCATCCTGAATGTTCTAATGTTTGCTCTGCAGCTAAGATTTCTACAAAACCTTGTGAAAATCTATCAAAAGTATATGCCTTAGCAATATGCATATGTAGTGATGCTGAGTTAAATTGGGTTAAAATATAAATTTTATTAAAACCTGAATTAATACAATTGGAAATTGGAATGTCAACAATGCGATGCTTCCCCCCAAACGGCACTGCTGGCTTTGAACGCTCTCTAGTAAGCGGATACAAACGAGTTCCCTTACCACCACCAAGAATAATAGATAACACCTTTCTCATAAACAACCTCTCCTGGTAAAAATATCCTCGTATATATTGTACACCATGTTTTTAAATAACGCAAACATTATTTTCAGTATTTTTCAATAAAAACGTTAAAAATGTGTAAATTTTCATTTGATTGTTTAAACACTATTTAAATTCATTTATAATTTTCTAATCCTCATTTTTTTTTATGCCGATAATGTAGTATAACAAATCTTGGTGGGATTTAGGGGGTAAATATGATTAGAGGTTGGTACATCGGTTCAAGTGGGATGAATGCCCAACAAAACAAACTCGATGCAATATCAAATAACTTAGCTAATGTTGATACAACGGGCTATAAAAAAGACACAGCTGTAAGCAAAAACTTTCCAGAATTACTTATTCGACGAATGGGCGTTGATGGTGTGTACAAAACTTCTGTAGGCTCTGCAGATGCAGCACCAATTATAGGTAAAGTTGGTCTAGGTGTTGAAACAAATGAGCTTTTCACAGACTTTTCACAAGGTTCATACAAAGAAACTTCAAGTAGAACAGATATAGCACTTTCTACCGAAGGCTTTTTTGCCGTAAATACTCCTCAAGGGGAGCGCTACACTCGAAACGGTAACTTTATGATTGGAAAAGAAGGCTATCTAGAAACAAAAGAAGGCTATCCTGTAATGGGTGAAAATGGTCCAATACAAGTAGGAAACACAGAATACATAGTTAATGAAGACGGGATGATTTACTTTGAAGATTCTATGCAAGAAGTCGATCGATTAAAGATTGTCAAGTTTGACGATGAACGATACTTAAAAAAACAAGGATCTTCACTATATGTTGATACCAATGTTTCAGGCCCGGCTTACATTGCTGAAGGTGGAGAGCGCCCACAAACAATGCAAGGGTATGTTGAAACATCAAATGTAAATGTTGTTAATGAAATGATTCAAATGATAGAAGTTAACCGAGCGTATGAAGCGAATCAAAAAACTATTACAACACAAGAAAGTTATATGACAACTCTCTGGTCAACAGTAGCTAGAATGAGATAACGACGTAAAAATCAACATCCGTGTTGATTTTTACTATCGAGTTTCAGCTTTGCTGAAACATCGTATACATTTTAGTTTTGTGCCCTCCATGGCACAAGTTTTGCGTAGCATGAGCACTAGAAATCGCACTGTTTGTTTCTAGTGGTTTCCAATTAGGCAACAATCAACATCCGTGTTGATTGTTACTGTCAAACCTTAGCTTTAAAAAGCATAATTTAAACTTCTTTTAAAATTAATGTAAAATTTACTCTGACACTTTGTAAAGACTTGTCGTAAACTCAATTGAGTGGTATAATAAATTAAAAGCAAAAAAAAGAGAGTGTATTATTGTGGTAAGTTTAAATTTGTGGGATGTTCAAACTTGGAGTTTTGTTGTTACGGTATGTGTGTTGTATTGTGGCTTATTGCTTGCAAATGCAATGAGACTAAAAATTAACTGGATAAAAAAGTCACTTGTTCCAAGTCCTGTACTAGCGGGATTTCTTGTATTAGCAATAAATAGTATTTGGAAATTACTTTTTAACTCTTCGCTAGTGTCTATTCCATCACTTGAAGCCTTAACCTATCATTGTTTAGGACTTGGGTTTGTTGCTGTATCATTAAAAACAATAAAAAAAGCAGTAAGTAAAAAGATACAAAAAGATTACTTTGAAACTGGTTTAATGGCAGTCTCTTCATATCTCGTACAAGGCATTGTAGGAATCAGCATAACAATCGCATTATCCTACATATTTGTAAATGTATTTCCCGCAAGTGGATTAATTTTACCTATGGGATTTGCGCAAGGACCTGGGCAAGCTTTTACATGGGGTAAAAACTATGAAAATCTCTGGGGATTTAATAACGGAGGTAGCTTTGGTTTAACAATTGGTGCTCTAGGTTTTATTTCAGCATCGATTGGTGGCATAATTTACCTAAAAGGCATGCAGCGAAGGGGATTGATATCTGACAATAAACTCGATAATGCCTTTACTAAAGAAAACTTTTTCGGACAAAATGAAATCCCCGACTCAGATTCTGTTGACAAACTCAGTGTTCAAGTTGGACTTGTGTTTTTAGGATATTTTATTACGTATTTGATTATGCAAGGCTTTTATAAAATTTTCTTATTCACAGGTAACTCCTTTTTACTTAATACCGTTAATCCACTTATATGGGGATTTAGCTTT
>CAYJHL010000040.1:0-10948 GCA_964369585.1 uncultured Treponemataceae bacterium
CAGTTTGCATGTTTTGAAGTAAATTAGAAAATGCGTAGCTTACCATATTTAAAAGTCTTGACACATCCTTATATTCAGAATGTTTAAAATACAAAACTTCCCCTGTTTCCATATTATTTGTAACAAATACCCCTGCTTCAATAATTTCTTGCTTGTCAAATAGCACCTTTTCTTGTGTGTAAGGATAAAAAACTAAGCGTAATCTGCCTTGTTCATCATACTCGTATTTTGTAATATGCGCATTTTCGTCTACTTTAATATATATTTGTCCTAATTCATTATATACATATCCTTCTGCTCTAAGAATCTTTCCATTAACGCTTTTTTCTACGATGAGTATTACTCGACCTACATCGTCATACATCGTATGTTGTTCTACACCGTTTGCAAATATTCGTGAAGTTTCCCTCATCATAGAATCATATGTGTAAAAAACTGAAAGTCTTTGTGCATTATCGACAACACTTAAAAGCTCTCCATTTTTTCCATATTCGTATAACACATCCCTATCACCCGAAGTGTATCTACTTACTCTGCCAGCTTTATCATAGAAATAGGTTACGGTTTCACCACTACCTTCATCCCAAATTTTTTCAAGAAGTCCAGCTTTATTATAGAAATATGCAATTTTCCCTGTAGCATTAGAAACAGCAGTCACCAGCCCTATTCTGTTATATGCAAATAGTGATTTTGAATTATCACTATAGGTGTGATTAATTTGATTCTTTTTATTATCAATTGAAATACTTTGTACTCCATCATTAAAGTCTACCTTTTTTACTAAATGCCCCGCACTATCATAAGAAAAATACTGATCATTTCCTAAACGGTTTTTCTCATGTAGTAACCGTCCGTAGGAATCAAGCATATAATTATATTCATTGTGCTTTCCATCGATAAATATAATCTTTTCTCCATATGTCCCATATCTATATTCTTCAATTATTTCATCTCCAATACTTATTTGTGTAATTCGATCAAGGCTATCATAGGTATAGTTTCTTTCAATTAGATTTCTTCCCTTTTCTCCGGTAAGCCTTCCTGCCGCATCATATAAACCTTGCCATTTTATTCCCATACCATCTTCAACCTTTTGCAAATAAAAAAGATTATTATAACTATAACGCTCTTCAGTACCATCAGTAAATCGAACTTTTGCAATTTTACCAATAGGATTATATTCATAACATGTTTCATTCCCATATGCATCAAGAGTTTTAACCAGCTGTCCTAATGAATTGTATAAATTATGAAAAACATTTTTTTTCCCATCTGTTTTTTGTACAATATTGCCCCATGCATTAAAGACAATGGTTTCAGAAAAAATACCGCCATAATCAAAAACAGCACTTCTTGAATCACTTGAGTATGTAATATTTGTGTACTGTTCTGAGTACTCTTTACTATTTGTTTTTCCCACTATAATGCATGTCACTCGCCCAATTGCATCATACTCATAAAATATTGATCCTATATCATTTTTTTCTTGAATCAGCAAACCTTGGCCATTGTACACATATACCGTAGTATTTTCATTATGGTCAATTTTTGAATGAATTGTACCATCTGGATTATAAGTGTATGTAATCCCCTTGTTATCTTTTTCACTCGAGTAATTCAAAAAACCCTGTGCATTATAGCTAGCTTGATACCAACCGCTAAAAGGAGATTGATATTCAAGTATTCTTCCTGCAGGACTTAACACTCGTCCGATTGTTTCTCCAACGAAGTTTTCTACTGCAGTTAACCTACCCCAAGCATCAAAATTAAATATGCTCTCTCCCTTTACAGGAATAGAATGAACAAGAAATTCACCTCCATTTTTTATACTAAAAGATTCTGTATACGTAAACCCATCTTGTAAACCATCTTTTGAAAACTTCATTGTATGGATATAATAGCTTGCACCCGAAAAATATTCATATTGCTTCATCCAATAATCGCCGATATCCTTGTCTCCATAGATTACTGTTTTTACTTCTCCTGAAGGAAAGTAGGTGTACTCAACTAGCGTTTTTTCACCTTGTTTTATCGTTTGCAAAAGATGTCTTTTATCATATGTATAATCAAATACTCTTTCTTTTTTTGTTAGAATATCTAATTCCTCAATGCGTATGAGATCTTTTCTGTTGTTATACGTATATGTTTTTTGTAAACCAGTTGGAGTCGTATGTATTATGTTTTTAGAACTATACTCATATGTATACACACCTTTTTCGCCATCAATATATTTTACTATGTTTCCTTTTTTATCATATTCAAATAACTCAATTATATTCCCTGTTGTTTTTTGAATAACATTATAATACTCGTCATAAGTAAAGTGTGTTTCAATCTCTTTGTAGTTTATCAGTTTTGTAATATTCCCTGTTGTATCATATTCAGCACGCTCTACAAGCACATTTCCTTTTCTATAAGCTATCGCATTCCCTCTTAAATCATATGTAATACTCATTTTTTTGCCATCACGGTCTGTATGATGTGTTATCTGATCAAATGCATTGTATGTCCATGTATTTTTACTCCCATCAGAGTACTGCTCTTGAATTTTATTGCCTCTTTTATCATACGCAAAGAGAGTAACATCATCATTCATTGACATAGTTTTTACATTCCCTATGTTGTCGTATGTATATTTAGTAACTTTTCCGGTTTTATCAATTTCTTTTATTGTTCTGTGGTTTTCATCATAATATATATACGTAATAAACCCTGAATGATCAGTGTATTTTGTTAAATTACGTTCTACATCGTACTCAAAGTATTCAGAAAAACCCTCTTCGTTTGTTGTAGAAGTGGTAAGGTATTCACCTTGTTTATTTTGATTTCCATAAGTAAAAGAAACAAAACTTTCATCAGGTTTTGTAAAACGAGTGAGCATTCCCTTTGAGTCATAGGCAAAAAAACTTCTATTTCCATTTGTATCTTTCACAGCTGAAAGATTTTTGCCGCTATAATTGTATTCAACCTCTTCTCCTCCTGAAGATTTTATAGTTTTAAGCAATCCATTTTCTAAGTACTCAAAAAAGATTTTCCGGCCTTCAGAGGTTTCTATTTCGTCTAAAGTTTTCGTACTTTGGTTACGTGTAAATAGTATTTCATTATCATTTCTATCTACTACTTTTTCAATTAGGCCCCAAGCGTCAAACCATGTTTTCTTTCCATGTTTTTCATACAACACAAAACCTGAGTTACTAAGTGTAGAAGATTTGTCTCTACTGCAAATAGTTAGGTATTGTCTTTTTTGTAAATTGATTGGAAGCCAAGTACCATTCCCTGAATATTCAAATATAGTGGCAGACCCTTTTTCATCAATATACGTTATAGCCCTATCACCAATCATATAATACTGAACTGGTGTATCTGTGTTCACTACATAAGTATTTAGTTCTACAATTTTTTTTGACACTGATTCCTGGGCAAGCAATGAAAGGTATAACCTATTTATTTCATTATATTTTAATTCTATAATTTCAAGGGCTTGGTTTATTTCTGGGTACTTACTTTCCTGTGGCTCATCAGTATTTTTACTAAGTGGCCTTTTTCCAAAATTAGTTAATTTGTCTTGTAGTATTTGTAAATCTTCCAGTAAGGCATTTAACGATTGGGAATAATTTTCTGCAGTGTTTGTAACTCCGCGAATTATTCGAGAATCCAGTAATGAAGCCCACGATCTACCCATACTATATAAAGCCTTGCTTGAGCTATTATATGTTCGAGTTATTTCTAAATCTGACAACCGCCCTTTTAAAGAAAGGTCAATTTCGCTTTGAACATAGGCACCACTAGTAACTAAAACAGGGTCTCCAATCTGGGAAGCTTCATTTTTTGCTTGCTCTTCTTCAACTTCTTTTTTATACTCAGCTACTTCTTCATCTCTTTCAGCTATAAGTTCTTCAATTTCTGTAAGTGACTCATTTGTTTCAATCACCTCTTCTAAAGCCTCTTGAGCCTCTATTGCGGCTAATTCTGCTTCAGAGGGCCCAGAATTGCCACCTGAACTATTGTTTTCTTCAGGCGGAACATAGGGGGGATTTGGATCTCCGTACCATTGATTATGCACAAGCACACTTTCCTTAAAATAGTTATGCGTATCATGAACATTTACATATGTGTAAAAAACATTCAAAATATCAACACTGGATATGCGCCTTATAGAAACATAGCTGACCTTTCCTTTTCTTACATATAGAACTTTATCTCCTTTTTCTAAAAACTGCGCCCTAACCCATCCTCTATCTTTTGTGTACACTGGCAAAATATTTGCAAATGTGATTTTCTTTAAGTTACTTAGTCTAACAGTTACAGGGTATGCATAGTATTCGGCAATTGAATCATATTCTTTTTGTACCAATTTTTTTTCAATTATGTCATAACTATCAACCATGTTGTTGTTTTTTTCATTTGCACATATAGTATATGTAACAAACAGAAGCAAAAACATACGTAAAAAGATATTCTTTTTCATTTTCATATAACCTCCTAAAAGCTGTACAAGGAACCATAATTATATGCAATAAATGCTATGTCCTAGTTTTTTTTAATTAAAATACTGCAAAAAATAGTTTATTTAGCAAGCTTGCATTTGCATTCTCATCCTCTGATGGCACCCACCCATCGCTTTCTTGCACAAACAGAACAGTATCTTCCGATTGCGTTCCTTGAATATACAATGAAGGAAAAACGGCATTCGGAACACCTTGACTAAGAAGAGAAATAAAAAACACTGAAACACGATCGTGTCCATCAATAGAATTGTAGGAAAGACTATCTAAAGCTTGTTGTAGTTTTGTGCATAAAAGCTGTAAGGCTGAGCTAGTGTGTTCATTATTTGTTATAAGATTTGTGCTTTCAGAAATTATTGTCGCAAAATGAAAAACATCTAAATACATATCTGTAGGATAGGCAGAACCTTTATACGAAAGAACATCAGAAAAAAGAAGATTTTTTATCTCTATCTGTTTTTCACGCGAGTCAATTTGTAATGCAATGTTTTTTGCTAGCGCATCAAAAGCGTTTTTTACTTCACTAACAGATTGCAAATGTATGATTGAATTATTAGAAAGATACTTTGCGGCACCAATGAAATCGTCAACACCAACGGGTGAATCTACAAAATGGGTAAAAAGCATTTTATAGTCCCACCCTTTCGTAGATGAAACACCAGGTGTACCTATAAACCAAGCAGAGGTATCTTTCATTTCCCATAACATTTCTATTGTTGCACTGAAGGCTGTATCAAAGGCAAGTATATCAAGTGTGTGCTCGCTTTTTCCATCAATAATCGCCTTTTGTAATGAATTTAAGCTCATAGTTGTGCCAGTAAAATTGTCAGAAATTATGGAACGCCACCCTCCGCCATGCCCCCATATAATTAGGGCATAGTTCTTGGCTTGGTAATTAGCATAACTAAATTTTAAGAAATTTTTGAGCGTATTTGCATTTGCCATATCAAGTTCTGTTTCTGAATCTTCGCTTAGTGCTAGTTCGTTTGAAGACAGTTCTTTTGAAACTATTACGCCATTTTCACCTCCCTCATCTTTTACTATTTCAAACAAACGAGTATCACTCCAATTACCATTTGTCCCATCATGCCCCTCACTCCTATCTAATAAACCTAAAATAGTTACATTTTTGTCCTTAAAATTAAAAGACTCCAATTCATTTATAACGCGAATAGCTTCAGTTTCCAAACTATTATCTGCCGCCATATAAATCATTATTGTCCATTGCCTTTTTCCTGTATCATTAGGTTCTTCGATAATAACAGGAGAAAAGGCAGTACCCTCGCGAATAAGAAAAGAATTAAAATACCCAGCACAAGAAAAAAACATAACTACCACTAAAAAAAACAGCACCTCAGATATTAGTCTTTTTATAGTTTTCATAAGCCACCTGGCATCCATGCCCCATATGGATCTGTCCATACTGAACCATCCTCATATTCAATTCTTGATACATAAAAAAAATCTACCAAATAAGGTTCTGAGGGAATTTGTTGTATGTACGGATCTAAACTAAACACAATTTCTCTTTTATCTTGAGAGTTTATTAACTGAGTGTATTTAAGCGAAAGAATATTACTACCAATTAGAGGGTTTAGCTCTCCTGTGCTATCAAATACTATAAAACTACATTTAAACCCTGTCACTATTTTTTCAGTATTATTATAAAACACAAAGTGAATACCCGCAAAATCATGCTCGTAGTCTCGATTACCAATCATACATTCTGGTTCTGTAACCGCGTAGGGAACGTTCTCCATATGCATACAACTAGTCATGCCCAATATTAACGCTACAATAGCAAGTGACATCTGTTCAATTTTCATTGTTCCTCCTGTAATACACTAGAAAACCTTAGTTCTCCTGTGCAATAATTTTTCCATCATGGTTTACATAGAACGTAATCCATGAGCCGTCTGTCTTTTTAATATTCCCAATCTCTCTTAACTCCGCTATAAATTGTAATTGATTTTCATTGTTGTTCGTTGATACAGCAGTATGTATATTTTTTTTAAAATATAATCTTTCTTGCTGATGAAACAAGTCTTTAAGAATAGCAAAATATTCAGGCATCGCTCCATCAACGATACAAATTGTTGCAGCAATTAAAGATGCATCCCCATTTATAGAAAATGAAAAACTTTGCAGAGTATTTAAATTAACACTTAAGTGCTCATAGAGTTGAGTGTAAAATATTTCCCAATGCGAAACAGGGACTGAAAATACATATTCTTGTGTTCCCCAGTTTTCCTGCTGCATATACCCATTATGATTACTAACAAGTTCTCGAATAGTGCTATAGTCGAACACTGTATTATGCTCTGAAAGGTTTGATTTACCATCCTTATACAATTCTGTAAAAAATAAGCTTGTATGAGGAATGCCTTCTCTAAAGACAACGGGATTAATTGTAATTGCGTCTCTAAGGGAATAATCATTATACAAGTCCTGTTGCATAATGGCCGGATACATTTGTTCTACATTCAATCCCTCAAATGCTGTGGCTATTTCTATTTTGTAATCATTATTCTTCTGATTCTTATTAATTTTTGAATACGAAATAGACGTACATGTAACACCACTTTTTAACCAATCACTTAGTTGAAAGAAAAAAAGGCTGGTCAAAACACTTCCTTCAACCGTTTTGACTAATGATTCATCATTGAATGTAACAAATTCTTTCTTTTCAGAGTTTACAACAGGAATAAATATTTGCGACACAAAAAACGCGAGTACTACAACGGCAAAAACACTAACATTTTTTTTTGATATTAAGGACGCCTTTCTAAAAACTTTCTTTGGATGCATTCTTGGATCATTGGTAATCTTCGCATATAATGGCCTACTCTCGTTTTCGCTTTGATAGCTTTCAAGTATTATCGCATCAATTACAACAACACAAACCTGGAGCTTTTGATTTTCCATAACAATACGAAAATCAACTTTACAATGAGGCCCAAAGAATGGATGAATTTTTTCAAGTTCTGCAAAAATAAAGTGCTCAAGATGACTTCTCGAAAAAATCTTCGCTGATAATAATTTTGGTATATCAAAGTAGTACGTGTTAAAGTCTTCAGTTTGAATTATCATATTTTGATTCATTCTTCTCATCCTTTTTTTGTATAATCGTTCCATGTCGAACAAGAACATCCTTTGTTTTCTCCATATACATTAATGATTCTGTTTGATACGTATATATTTGCAAGCCTATCTGAAAAAAAATATCAAAAAAAAGTGTTAAAATCGCAATACAAAATAGTACTTCAAAAATTCTCATCAAAACCTCCGTATACTAAAATAAGTAAAATCTTCTTCTTTTGCTTTTTCATACTGTAGAACTGCTTGCTCATATTCAATCTTTGTACGTATATGTTTTCGATGTTCTAACTCTAGTACACTCAATAAAAGCAAAAATATAAAAAATAGGATTATAAGCGTTTTAAGTAAAATAAAACCAGTGTCATTTCCACGAATAAATGTTGTCATTATTTTCTCCTTCAATATCCAGCCCATCGCTTCCGGTACTCATTAACGAAAAAGGGAGGCCTGCTTCATTAGTAGTTTTATACACATATTCTCTACCCCATGGGTCAAATTTTGGCTTTTTTTGCACATAGGGACCTTGCCAATTTTGTGGGATGGGATAAAAATAAGGCTTTTCCCAAAGAGCGTTTAATCCCTGCTCTTGCGTCGGAAAAACACCACAGTCTAAGTAATAGGTATATAGTGCATTTGAATACATCGCTATTTCATTTACAGCAGACATTTTACGAGAGCGTTCTATATATGTTGAGCCAGACAATCCTATACTAGCACTCAATATCAACATAATAGCAAGAACAATAAGGGTTTCAATAAACGTAAAGCCTTTATCATTTTTCATGCAATACCTCCAAAGTCACTAATATATGGAACTACAATTCCGTTTATAAGGATAATTACATATAATCCTACTATGAAAAGTAAAAGTGGTTCTAAAAGCTGAAGACATTTCTTTTTTTTATCCTCATATGTTGCAAATAAACTATCTGCAATATGATTACACATCGCTTCTACAGTTCCACTTTTTTCTGCAACTTCTAATAGTAGTGAAAGCTTTTCATCAGCAAGTTTTGTTTCCTTAAATGAAACCGATATTGAATTCCCTCTACTAATTTTATTGAAAGCAATATTGAGTGTATTATGCATAACACTATGACAAGTATTACCCATACATAGCTCAAGTGACTTACAAAATGAAAAACCTGCTTTTTGCAAAAAACCTAGTGTATAATACAACTGATATAAATGAGGTATTTTTAAGCTATAATACAAAAACACACATAGTAAAAAAAGCAAAGAAATAAAAATACCAAGTGCTTTGATTACTATATAACTCATTTCATCAGTTGTAATTGAGGTTAAGTACAAGTCCTTGTAATGTATAAGAAGTAATGTGCCTAAAAGTGCAGTAATTACGACAAAAATAGGATACATAAGAACATGCTTTATTTGTTTTTTTGAGTACTCTAGGGTAGCATGTTGATGGCAGATAAAAGATATTACTTGATTTAGAGATGAAGAATACTCACTGGCTACAAGTAAGGTTAAATGTGTATTGGGAAGATATACACGAGGACAAAGAGATAATGATTGCGAAAAGCTATATCCGCGCTGAATATTCTCTAGTATTCCATCCGCAATAGAGGAAAAAAATTTGTGCTTACTTCGTGTTCCTGTAAGTTGTGATAATACTGATAGAGATTGTATGACGGAGAGATTACTCTCTAACAATATGTTTAATTGATTTAGAAACTCATATACAGGTTGCATATAACTCCTCCTTTTGCATGCTTTCAATATTATTTTCTGCCATCCAGTCCCTATACTCATATAAACTTGCTTTTTTAAGAATTAAAGCGGAAAGATCTACACACGAAGGTAAAGCCTCTGCAACAGGCATATATAAAAGTTCTTTGTCACTATGTTTTCGAATAAGGCGTTGACAAAAGACTCCTCCAAAGACTGAAGCTAAAAGCCAGCTTTCAATACCCATATCTAAAAGGCGGACTAATGCAGATGGTGCATCAACAGCATGCAAACTTGCTAAAACAAGATGCCCAGTTAGTGCACAGCGTACAGCTATACGAGCAGTTTTTTCATCACGTATTTCACCTATCATGATTACATCTGGGTCATGGCGAAAAGTACTCCGTAAAACATTCGGAAAATCCATGTCTACTTTAATATTAACCGGTACTTGCACAACACCATCAAGGTAATACTCTATAGGGTCTTCAATAGTAATAATCTTTTTTTGCTGGCAAGTTAAAGAATGGAGCATAGCCGCTAAAGTCGTACTTTTTCCAGCACCCGTTGCCCCGCACACCAATATGAGAGAATTATTTTTTGCACAAGCCTCCCTTAGAAAATTAATATGGCATGAGGAAAAACCTAAGTCATGAAAATTGAGCGTAAAGTTTTTATAACTTAAAATACGCAGAACACAGGAAAGGCCAAATTGTGATGGAAGTACTGACACACGTATCTCACACGCAGTTGAACCCACTTCAAAATGAAAAGAACCATCTTGAGGTCTTCTTTTTTCATCAATATCTAACCCTGATAAAAATAATATCCGAAGTAGCACAGCCTCTGCAGTTTTTGTATCAAGAATAGAATATAATTGTAAATCGCCAAGCGCCCTCATTTTTACTCTATATTCGCTCTTAGCGGGTTCTATATGTATGTCGCTTCCATCACGTTCTATACATTCTAAAAGGAGTGAGTTTAATAAATGAATTATAGGAGCATCCTCTATAAGATTTTGCTCTACATCACTGCTAGTATCACAAAAAGTTTCATTGCTCACATGTGTAAGGGAATACTCTTGACTTCGAGCAAAAGCTCCAGATGTTTTGCGAATAAAATAGTCTTTCGAAATATTTTTATATTCAATGCAGTTATCATGCAAACAAACATGTTTTTGTGAACCATCTTTTTGCCTGAGATACTGCTCATATCTCGATTGAATTTTAGTTTTCAATAATTGGTCCTCTATATTGAGCATACCAATAACTATATTTTTTTCAGTTTGCTCAAGGATTACAACACCGTTATGAATACAAAAAACAGGTGATAAATTAAAGACCATAGAAATCCTCCTTTGTAATTTCATCAACATGTGGCACGAGGTAAATAATCATTTCAGAGCTTTCTTCATTTTTTTGAGAGCCTTTAAAAAACCACCCAATAAGTGGTATTTTTGATATTAATGGTGTTGCTTCGTCGACAAAAGTAGAATCATTCTGGACAAGTCCACTAAGAATAATAGGCTCTCCGCTTTTGCCCCGTACTTCTGTTGTTACAACTTTTTCAGATGTAGGAGGGGGATTTCCATTATCAGATACATCAGCTCCCCTACGCGATAATGATGCCGTTACCTTTGTCGTTACCATTCCATC
>CAYJHL010000040.1:11048-13088 GCA_964369585.1 uncultured Treponemataceae bacterium
TCCAATTAAATGATTCACTTTCTTGAATTTGTAGAACAAGCACATCATAACCAATTATTACAGAGGGAACATCAATTGCTTTTAAAGCATTTTTAAGAATGGCATATGCCTCATCACTTCCCGTAAAAAACAAACTATATCCTGTGCCAATATCATTAAACTGTGTTACTTCTAAGCCAGGTGGAAGATGAGAGAGCAATGTTTCTGTATCAATATACTGAAGTGTAACCAAGTGAGTTTTCACAGGAACATCACAAAGTTTTATAAAACTATCAACGACAAAGGCCTCTTCTGCAGTAAGTCGAACTTGTGCCATATAGTCTGAAAGTACTAGCAAAGTCAAACGACTAAAGCGTTCTTGAAACAAAGGTAAAAGCGTTTTTGTAGTAATGTAGTTAAGAGTAATAGTTTTCCAAAACTTATTCGAACTTATTAAAATATCAGAGGCATTATGAACTCCATACACGATGTACATTCCCTCATAAATGGTATAGCCCGACTCTGATTGGGAACATATTATTGAAAGAGCATCATGTAGACTGTCCGATGAAAAAAGCAAGCGAGTAATAATTCTATCAGCATCTAATAAATTACAAAATTCTACATCTGAATATGAAAACAATGTTTCTAAACATTCAAACAAACTTCCCTTTTGAATGTCAATCGTGTACTGGCCTTCTTTTTCAATTATCGAAACATCCCCATCAACATAACTTTGAAAAGATTGTGCTCCCCCTCGTAAAATATTTTTGTTTATGCTAATAGAATTATCTTTACTCTCCATGGCGTAATCAGGAAATGCTTTCATTACAATTGATACTGCATCTTCAATGGTAACATCACGAACATGAAGTGAAACCTTTGTTGTAGGTAAAAGCTCAAATGAAATAGGAATTTGAGAAACCTCAGATACTTTGTCAAATAAAACCGACGGTGCTACATCATAGGCATTAATACTATAGGTACCTGGATTATACTTACTTTTTTCTATGCGAATCTTTGATAGTACAATAACTCCATCAATAAGATTTGAATACAAGCGATTTGCTAATAAAAATGATTGTGCAGCTTGTTCAAAATCTGAGCCTGTAAAACGGAAGCTTGTTTTCCCGAACACAGTATCATCACATACAATTGACATATTTTGAGCTACGGATACAGCATAAACAATATCTTGTATATCTTGCATAACAAAATCAAAACTAATGGTATTTACACTTTCCTCACTAAAAGAAAAAAATGGTATCCAGAAAATACATACTAGTAAGATATTCTTTTTCATTAAACGCCTCCATGTAAGGTAAATAAATACTGTCTTTCCATACCTTACTTATTGTTCCATTTTGAAAAAAAAATACAGTTTTTATAAAATAATTCACTTTTTTTAATAAATCGCTTAACAATACAAAAGCAAAGAAAGTTTCTAAGGCTTGCTTTTTTTTTCTAGGAGGTATAAAATAATATAAAGACAATAAAACCTTGAAGTGCCGAGCGGCAAGGAGGATAAGCCAATGATAACGTACTGGGAAGAAGAAAATGGTAAGCTTATCCAATTAGAAGAAGGTGTCTCAAAAAGAAAAAAAAATCAGTGGGTTGATGTTCGCTCTATTACACGTGAAGATATTAGAATCCTTGAAAAAACATATAATATTGAACAAGAACATATTTTAGACATTCTTGACCAAGACGAACTTTCGCGTATTGAACAAGCGGACGATTACACACTTATAATTATGCGCCTTCCCCTTTTTACGCCAGATCACGATATTAGCTATATTACAGTTCCCTTAGGAATAATTCTCTTAAAAAATACTATTATTACTATTTGTTGGACAGACTGCGAAGTACTACACGACCTTGCCGCAAATAGAATTAGAGACTTAACACTTAGCGATTTTCCAGCCTTTGTTATTAGAATACTTAGTAGAAGCGATTTAACTTTTTTGCGCTACTTAAAAGAAATAAATAGACGTTCCACTGCTGTACAAAGTACGTTAGAGCGCTCGGTAAAAAACAACGAACTTATGCTTTTATTAAACT
>CAYJHL010000041.1:0-13072 GCA_964369585.1 uncultured Treponemataceae bacterium
TTCCTTGAAGAAAATAACCATAAAAGTTTAAGCCTGTTATGCCTCCCCTATCTGCAAGAGCTTTTATCATTTTATCGGTAAGGTTTCTTGAACTATCATACACAGAACGAGCATTTGAATGTGTTGCAAAAAACGGCTTTTTTGTATTGCTGCAAACATCCCAAAAACCTTGATCAGATAAATGGGAAACATCAATCAATATACCAAGAGCTTCCATTTTTTCAATTACTTCAAAACCAAAAGGCTTTAAACCAAAATCGCTTCCGTTCTTTTCATGAGGATAGCCAATGCAATTTTCATAATTCCATGTTAAGGTAATAGCTCTTACTCCCCTTTCATAAAGTGCATCAAGCCTTGTAATATCAGTATCAATAATACCGCCTTCTTCAATGCTTATAAAAACTGAATGCTTTTTTTCGTCTTTATTCTTTTTATATTCTTTAAATGAAGTTGCTATGGAAATATCATTTGATAGCGAAACTTCTTCCTGTAATCTTTCAATTGCATACAACGCATCATTATAATGAGAATTACTAAAAAAAGGCTTCTCACCAAGGTTGATATATGTTGCAAAAAATTGTGCCGTATAACCACTTTTTTGTAAGCGAGTAAAATCTACATGATAAGGATTATTGTATAAAGTAGAATCTTTATCAAAGCCCTTTTGCTGTTGCTTTAACAAATAAATCAATGTGTCTGCGTGAAAATCTATAAAGTCCATAGCATTATTGTAACATACTTGAAAAAAATAGTATATCGCAGTATAGTATAGATATGGATTTACAACAAAAAACAGCACTCGAAAACCTCCTGAATAAAGCTTCTTCATGGGCTTATGGTCGCCCTATACCAAATATCACAATTACAACCCAAGAAGTAGAAACAATTACCACCACAAGTGCTGTAGAACAACATGATTCTTCCGTATCACAAATAGAAAATCATGCAGGTAAATCTATTGATTCAATAGCTGAAAAAATATCTTTGTGCACTCGCTGTGATTTACACAAAACAAGAACCAATACTGTTCCTGGAGTTGGGGTAAAAAACCCAATTGTTTTGGTAATAGGAGAAGGACCAGGTCAAGAAGAAGACACACAAGGTCTACCTTTTGTAGGACCCGCTGGGCAGCTGTTAGACAAAATGCTCGCATCTATTCAGTTATCGAGGCATACAAATTGCTTTATAGCAAATATTGTAAAGTGTAGACCACCACATAATAGAGACCCATTACAATCAGAAAGTGAAGCGTGTGCATCTTTTTTACAGGCACAAGTAGCACTATTAAAGCCAACAGTAATTTTAGCCGTTGGACGAATTGCTGCACAAATACTCTTACAAACTTCCGATGGCATTGGTCGTCTACATGGCAAGTTTTATGAATACCCCCCTATTAATCAATCTGGAGGGGTGCGCATACCTTTAATGGCAACATATCACCCTAGCGCTTTATTGCGAGACCCTTCATATAAAAAACCTGCATGGGAAGACTTAAAGCTTTTTAAAGCTAAACTCGAAGAACTATCCCCTGTGTATGTACAATCTTTGAATGCACAACAAAACGGATAATACATGGATACAAAAATCTATGTTGAAACTTTCTTAAATATCCCTCTTTCTCAGTCTTTTTTTTATACAAGCTCAAACAATGAGAATCTTTCTATAGGAATGAGGGTTGAAGTTCCCTTAGGTAGAAGAAAAATGACAGGGTTTGTTGTAGGCATTTATACTGAAAAGCCTAAGGCAATAGATTTCCCAGAAGAAAAGTTAAAAGAACTAAAAAGAATTATCGATAAAGAAGCCATTTTTTCTATTGAGCAAGTACAGCTTGCACTGTGGATGGAAAGATACTACCTATGTTCAAGGGGAGAAGCATTGAGCGCAATGCTTCCTTCAGGTAGAAGAGAAAAAGAACTTTCAACATCTCTTATAGGTGATGAAGAAGAATATACAGAGCATGAACTTTCAGATGAACAAATAAAAGCCGTAAACGATATTGTACATGCAGCAAACGATACAAACAAAAAGACAAACCTTCATTATCTTTATGGCTCAACGGGATCTGGAAAAACAGAAGTTTTTTTAAGAGTTGCTCAAGAAATGTTAAAAGAGGACAAGGGAATTATTTATCTTGTTCCAGAAATTGGACTTACCCATCAAGTAATAGAAGCAGTTTTTAAACGCTTTGGTGAAACAGTTGCAATACTTCATTCAGGCCTTACAGGAAGCCAAAGACTTGAGCAGTGGAAGCGAATACTAAACAGAAAGGCACGAATAGTTATAGGTGCAAGAAGTGCCATTTTTGCGCCTGTACCCAATTTAGGCCTTATAATAATCGATGAAGAACATGACGGATCATATAAATCAAATAACTCACCTCGCTACTCTGCACGTCAAATTGCAATGAGGCGTTGTAACGATTTGCATATTCCACTAATTATGGGAAGTGCTACGCCTTCCATGGAAGCATGGGAACAAATTGACAAGGGAAATATTACAAAACACGTCCTCACTAAGCGCCTATCAGGAGGCAAGCCACCAAACATAGAAATAATTCATCTCGGGAATGGTAGTGCAGAGTCTAAAACAACAGGTTGCATTTCAAAAAAATTAGAAGATGAAATGAGAGAAACGCTTCAAAAAGGAAAACAAGTCATTCTTTTTTTAAACAGGCGTGGATTTACACATTTTTTTAAGTGCAACTCATGCAACCATGACTTAAAATGCAAAAATTGTTCTGTATCTCTTACCTATCACAAAAGTGAAGGAGTATTACGATGTCACTACTGCGGATGGTCAATTCGCCCACCGCAATCATGCCCAGAGTGTAGATCTCTTGATATTATGTATGCAGGTTTTGGAACTGAATTCATTGAAGATGAAGTTAAACAAAAATTTCCCAACAATACAGTAGCAAGGGTAGACACAGATACCTTAAGTAAGAGTAATAACCTCCAAGATGTACTTGCAGATTTTAAGGATGGAAACATAGATATACTACTGGGCACACAAATAGTTGCAAAAGGGCTAAACTTCCCAAATGTACGCCTTGTTGGAGTGGTGTTAGCAGACACAGGCTTGCACCTTCCAGACTTTAGAGCAGCAGAAAGAACTTTTTCTCTTATTGTACAAGTAGCAGGAAGAGCTGGTCGATTTTTCCCTGACGGGCATGTAGTGGTTCAAACATTTAACCCCGACAGAAGTGCTATTCAGTATGCTTGTAACGGTGACATAGAAGGTTTTTATAAAAGTGAATTAGAGTTTCGAAAAATAACGTTCTTTCCTCCTTATAGTCGCCTTTTGCGATTCGTATTTCGCAGTGCTAATGAGCAAAACTCCAAAGATGCTTGTGAATCAGCAAGTGACTTACTTTTAAGAATTGTAGAAGCTCATCAAGAAGAGGTTGATGTACTTGGGCCTAGTGAGTGTCCCTTAGCTAAAATTGCTGCAAATTACCGTAATCAAATATTGCTTCGCTCTGAAAATATTTTACCATTGCAACGAGTAAGCTCTGCATTTTTAAAAAATTACAAATGTCATTCAAATGTTTATATAGAAGTTGACGTAGACCCCATAAGCTTGATATAATGTAATTATGAGTACACACATGACACAAAGTTTAGAGGATTATTTAGAAGCAGTTGGCAATTTAGCACAACACGGTGCAATACCACGCGTAAAAGATATCGCAAAAGTTCTAGGTCTTTCAAAACCTTCGGTACATATTGCTCTTCACCTTTTGGAAGATCATGGAATGATAATTCATGAGCCATATAAAGATATTATTATTACCGAAAAAGGAAAAGAAAAATATAAAGAAATAAAAGAGAAACATGATATGCTTAGTGCCTTTTTACAAACAGTAGTAGGCGTATCTGCTGCTACTGCTGAAAAAGATGCATGCCAAATGGAACACATATTAAGTCCAGAAACATTGGATAAAATGAGAAACATGATAAAATAACCTTTACATCTCTTGTATAAAGATATCATTCTTGTTATCATTATACAATGAGTGTATATTACCATGCAAACAAAAGTACCTTTGGGTATAATTTTATTGGCTCACCTTATATTCCAGTTGGAAAAGATGAATATTATATTCGGAACGAACAAAATCCTCATAAAAAATGGAAAAATTTAACAAAGAAACAAATAGACGAGTTAGAAGAAAACGGTAATACCAGTGCAAACTGGAATGATGTACTAGTTTCTGATGAATTCAACCCATTAGCTATAAAAAATTCTTCTTTCTATGGTTTAGTAAGGCTCGGCAATATTGGGAATGGTTTTTTGCAATACCATGATTTTACTATTTCTGAAGGAATTACTGAAAGTTGTATTATTTCTTGTGATATTGGAGATCATGTAGCAATACATAATTGTCCTCATATAGCACATTATATAATTTCAAATTTAGTTATGTTATCAAATGTAGGTGAACTTGCCGCAACAAACCATTGCAAAGCGGGAAATGGAATTCTCAAAGAAGGTGAAAACGAAAGTGTGCGTGTTTGGATTGATACGCTTAATGAAGCTGGAGGAAGAAGCATCCTCCCCTTCTATGACATGATTTGCGCTGATGCATATCTTTGGACAATTTTCCGCGACGAAAAAAAATTCATCGACTCACTTTTTTCCATTACTCAAAACTCATATGATTCCAGAAGAGGATCGTATGCACTTATTGGAGAACAAACAGTAATAAAAAACTGTTTAACAATAAAAGATACCACCATAGGTTCTTTTGCGTATATAAAAGGTGCAAACAAAATTAAAAATGTTTCTATAAAATCCGATGAAGCAGAAATCACGCAAATTGGAGAGGGTGTTGAACTAGTAAACGGCATTATAGGCTTCGGATGCCATATTTTTTATGGCTCGAAAGCAGTCCGGTTTATAATTGGTAATAATTGTAGTTTAAAATATGGAGCAAGACTAATACACTCTGTCCTTGGAGATAACTCAACGGTATCTTGCTGTGAAGTATTAAACAATTTGGTTTTCCCTTGTCACGAACAGCACCATAACAATTCCTTTTTAATAGCTACAATGATTATGGGTCAGTCTAATATGGCAGCAGGGGCTACAGTTGGCTCAAACCATAATAGTAGGGGCAATGATGGGGAAATAATTGCAGGACGGGGTTTTTGGCCAGGGCTATCATCCACACTAAAACATAATAGCCGCTTTGCATGCTTTACTCTTATCACAAAGGGAAATTACCCAAACGAAATGAATATTATGCTCCCCTTTAGCCTTGTAATTCGCAATTCTCAGCATGGAAGACTTGAAGTGATGCCTGCTTACTATTGGATGTACAACATGTATGCATTGGAGAGAAATTCATGGAAATACAAAACTCGGGATAAAAGAAAACACATAGAGCAGCACATCGTTACTGACTATCTTGCGCCAGACACAATACAAGAAATTGAAAAAGCCCTATCACTTTTAGAATTATGGACAGGAAAAGCTGTATATACCCACTTGGGTGAAGATTTACCATTAAATGAAGAAGAAATAAAAACTAGAGGTAAAAGGTATCTTACAAGCAAGCCTGAAGTAATTAAAAATATACACGTTATTGGTGAAAACATGGAAAGAACAAAGATACCAGTGTATATCATAAAAGTTGCAGAAGCATATAAAGCCTATACTCAAATGCTTTTATTTTTTAGTATAAAAACTATAGCAGAACATTCTGTAGCACACAAAATTGCCATTGAAGATCTTTTGCGAGTAGACTCCGATACATCAAATTGCATATGGCATAATGTAGGAGGACAGCTTATTCTCGAAAAAGATCTTATTCAATTACGCAGTGATATAACCGAAAAAAAACATACCACATGGAAAAGTGTACATGCAGAATACGACAGACTATGGGAAAAATATTCGTTTGATAAAACTCTCATGGCACTACAAGTGGTACGTAATATATGTAATACCCCCGTACTTGAAAAAAACATGTGGAATGCGCTTTTAGACGAAGCAATACTTATTCGCAGTTATGTTGAAAACCAAGTGTATGAAACAAAAATAAAGGATTATACAAATACTTTTAGATCTTGCACGTACCGAAATGCCAAAGAACAAGATGCTGTATTAGGAACTATAGACGAAAATGCATTTATAATGTCTTCAAAAAAAGAAACAGAAAACTTTGTAGAACTAATTAATTCCGTTAGATTATAGTATTAAGGATGAGCTCTTTTTCCATCAAACTCAATATGCCACAAAAAAAGACCTTTTGCAGGAGCGGTAGCTGAGGCTTTTTTCCTATTTTTGGCATCAATAATTTCTTGAAAATCGCTTGTACCAAGACCTTTCATATCTAAGTCGATAAAGGTTCCTACTAAAGTTCTTACCATTTTCCATAAAAAGGCATTGGCGCAAATTTCAAAAATGAGTTTATTTTCTTCATAGAAGAAATGGGCTTTTTCAATTAGTCTGTAGGGAGAAACACTTTTATCGCCAAGAGCTGTAAACGAAGTACAATCTATTTCTCCAATTAAGCAAGAAGCCATGTTGTTCAAATTTTCTAGATTAGGCTTATAGCGAAGCCACCACACATAATCCATAGTGTGTGCAAAAGGAGAAGAGGCACCGCAATGAAAAAAATATCGATACGTTCTGTTTACGGCACTATATCGAGAATGAAAGTCTTCATCTTTTTCTTCTGCTTTTACAATACGAATATCGCTTGGTAAAAAACAATTAATTGCATCGGCATAGTTTTGAATCGGAATTGAATCAATGGGAGACATAAAATGCGCAACTTGGCCAACTGCATGCACACCGGAGTCTGTGCGACCAGAACCTACTACTTCGATATCTGTTTTATGGAGCAATGAAATAGCACGTTCTAGTTCTCCCTGTACTGTTTCTGCCTCTCTCTGGCGCTGCCACCCTATGTATCGGGTACCATCATATGAAATTGTTAATGCTATCTTTCGCACTATTCGTCATCATCCTCTGTTAGCATATTTGCTTCTTGAAGTTCTTTCGTCATTTGATCATACAAAGAGCGAGAATGTTCTAATAATGGACCTGGCTTATTTTTTGAAGACTTACCTAAGCCAAATCCTCTAGCAATAGCCCTTTTATATTCATCGAGCTTTTTTAATCGCTCGTTCATGTTAGTTCTTTGTCCATACTTAAACTCAAGAAACCCACAAAGATAAATAACTCCATCGTATCCATAGTTTTTATCTATATCTGGACCAAAATGGCCTATGGCAGTAATATCTTCTACACGCCCTTGTTCAAACTCTAATGCCTGTTGGTAGAAAAACATTGACTTTAAGTAAAATCGTTGTTGTATGTATGCAAAACCTCTATCTGGAACAAGTGCATCTAAGTCACCTGTCAGCCAAGCAAGGCGCAATGTTATCAAAGCCTTTTTTATACATGGAGAATAATTATGCGGCAATTTTTCATAGCATTGTAAAGCTAAGTAATAAGTGGCTACCCCATCATAAAGAGTTCTCGGACGATTTAGATCATAGAACGGCACTATTTTTTCTACTATTTCTTTTCTTTCAGATTCAGTATCGATAATAGTATTTACAACTTCAGGATCCTTAATATTTTCAAAGTCATTCCATAAAAATGCTGCATGACAAACAGGACAAGCCGCAATAGAATAAATCATAGGATAAATGGGTCCATATTTAACAGATGGTTCAAAGGTACGTCTAAGCTCTTCAGTTAAATTTCCTGCAATCATACGTCCACCACCAGAAAGAATTTCTTCTTTGGCAAATTCTTTTTTGCAGAATGGGCACATCGTTTTTTTCTTTGAATAAAATGAAACTGCTAAATTCTTAGATTCTTCCTTTTTTTTATATCGATTCATCTTTCCTTCAATCCCCTATTTTTCCAAAATAACTTGCGCTATAGCATACTCTTTCTCATGCGACAATGAAATATGTATCACATTGGCCCCAGTTTGATTAAATTTATCTTTTACATCTGCATATACTTCTAGAAAAGGCTTCCCATTTTCGCCTTTTTTAACACATATATTCTTTAATGTTAAACAGCCAATTCCTGTACCTAGTGCTTTTCCAAAAGCTTCTTTTGCAGCAAAACGCGCAGCAATGTTTTCAACAACATACACACCATTTTTTTTTGCATCCTCAAGTTCAATAGGATGAAAAAATCTATTTAAAAATGTATCATTTTTTACAAGTTTTGAAAAGCGCTCAACCTTAACTATATCAATTCCACAGCCAAAAATCATTCAAGTTCCCCTGCTAAAATACTGGCGTCATCATTTCCCAAATCAGCTCCTTCAAAGAGTATATTTTCTTCTGCTAGATCAATAACCGGAGCTTCAATAACTTCTACCGTTGCTTCTGTAGAACTTATAGAAACCAAAGAAGTGTCGGTTGGCAAATTCACGATAAAAGGCAAGGTATATTCACCAAGCTCAGTGATACTAGAAAAATCAACAGAAATGGCATTTGAGTCTAGAACATACGATGCTAAAAAATTTTTCTCCCCTGATACTTCCATAGAAACGGGGGGAATGGCTTGTGCCAATGCATAGTCTGATAATAAAGAGTTCAAAGCTGGTACAATATTTTCAAACGTAAGAGTAACTATTTGGGGCATAATTTCAACATATACAGATGTGACCTCAGCGGTAACTATTGCAAGCTTATCACTAACAGCTGAAAGACTTGCTTCTACAGTAAATGGCTGTGTTTTTTCATTCAAATCTACTCCATCTGCATATACCGCTTTTGTAGTCTCTACAATTGACTTAGGGCCCACAACTTTTACATCTTTTAAGGATGTTTCCCATGATACAACTTCATACCCATCTAAAGGTTCGCCTGCAAAGGAAGGCTCTACTGGCACCCATGCAAAAGTATTTTCTTCAAAGCTTAATTCAATTGAAGCTGGCGTAACAGTAATTTCTAAAGGGTCCATTAGTGTTAGATTTTCTTCCAAGTCCAAACCTACAAACACTGTCTCAGTTCCTACCTGAGTAATGTTAGCTATGTCAATATAAGCATTAAGATTCGCTGCTTGAATTGTTGCAATATCTTCAGGAGCACCCTGTAATTCCACACGCACAAAGCTTGGTGCATCTTCCGAAAGAACATAGTTTCCTCCTGAGCGCACCTCTAGGGGAATAGAAAAAGATTTTGTATCTAGCGAAATTATTTGGAATGCAACATAAACTAAAATAGCTAAACCAAACGAAAGCAGTTTTGCTTGCCAGTTTGTAAAAATCTTCTCAACAATTGAGCCAAAAGTCATAATGAAGCCTCCTTAGAAGAAGGTATTTCAAGGAGAGTTTCAAGTGTTTTGATTAATTGTGTTTCTGTTAATTCATAGTAAAGGTGAGATTCATACGCTAAACTGATAGCACCACTTTCTTCAGAAACGATAAGCACGACGGCATCAGTTTCTTCTGTAATCCCTATTGCAGCTCTGTGACGGGTTCCAAATGTTTTTTTTATTCCATATTGCTCTGTTAACGGTAAAAAACATCCTGCTGCTACTATTTTATCAGATTGAATAATAACAGCACCGTCATGCAATGGTGTATCGTGACCAAAAATTGTAACTAAGAGATTTGAAGTTAAATCGGCATTCAGACGAGTACCAGTATCAATAATGCTAGATAGAGATGTTTTGCGTGAAAACACCGCGAGCATCCCCCGTTTTTGTTTTGACAATGTATCTGCTGCGATTAATACTGAATCAATGTAACTATGCTTTGTTCTATTCCCAAACTTAAACCAATCAGTTTGCAATAGTCGTAGAATTATTTTTCTAAGTTCTGGCTGGAAAACTATTGCAAAACTTATAAGCAAACCAGGACCAAGCAAGTTCAATAGTTGTAAAATGGTAGTTAGATTTAAAAACAGTGAAACGGCGTACAGTGAAAAAATCAATACTAAGAATTTAATAATTTCTAAACCATGTGTTTTTACAGCTATTCCATAGGCTTTATACAAAATAAATGTGAGAACACCTATATCAATTGCAGGTTTTATAAAATTATATAATTCTACCAATCTGTCAAATACGCTCATTTTTTACCCTGTATATCTTGTTCCAGAATTTTGTAATACCTTTAACATATCTATGGTCTCTTCAGTATCGTGAACTCGTAAAAATCTAGCGCCTCGCTGCACTGCAAGCATATTTGCCGCTATTGTACCCGCGAGTCTCTTTTCTACAGGCTTACCAGTCATATCGCCAATACATGTTTTTCGAGATAAACCAACAAGCACACCATACGTTTTTATACCGCTCAGGTGCGTCACAGTTTTGTTAATATCATGCGATGATGTAATTAAGGCTATATTTTCACTTGCTTGCTTTGCAAATCCGATGCCAGCATCTAGGATAATTTTTGATCCCTCTACTCCATGCTGTGTTGCATAGCGCACGCGTTCTTCTAAATATTTACATACATCACCAATAATACTATTATACACTGTATTTTGTTGCATTGTAAGGGGTATACCGCGTTTATGCATTAAAATTACAGGAATTTTTTCATTTGCAACTATGGATACCATCTCTGAGTCATCTTCTAACGCCGATACATCATTTAATATATCGGCTCCTGCACGCAAAGCCTCTTGTAAAACAACAGACTTACGTGTATCGACAGAAATTACTCCTTGCGTATGCTTTCGTATTTCTTGAATGAGTGGAATCATGCGTTCCATTTCTTCTTCGGCTTCAACATACTGGGAGCCAGGTCGAGTTGATTCAGCTCCTATATCTATAATAGACGCACCTAGTTCAAACTGTTTTAATGCATATTCAGTAGTTTGTTGAATACCGGTAGTGCTTTTAGCTGAAAAACGACTGCCAGCCCAAAACGAGTCTGGCGTGCAATTAATAATAGACATGACAAATGCTGGCAAATCTGTTTCAACGACTCGATTTTTCAAAGCCAAGGGAGGAACAAAAAAATCCATAATTATTCCCACATTCGTAATGCTTTTTTTGCCAAAAATTCACCTGTTAGGTGTGCATCATGAAGTATTTCTCTTCTTGTTCCTTGAGGTAAAAATCGATCTGGAAAACCACTCACCATAGTTATTTTATTGTTAAAATTTCTATCCAAAAGTGATTCTAGATATGTCCCTATTCCTCCAATTCTAATTCCATCTTCAACAAATAGTATTCTAGTATATTTCTTTGCGATTGATAAAAAGTGAGTTTTATCGAGGGGTTTTAAAAATCGTATATTATATACATCTGCAGTTTTGCCACTCTTGCTAAGAATATCAACGGCACTGAGTACCTCAGTCACAATTCCTCCAGTGCATACAAATAGCATATCTGCAGCCTTACTCTCACTTTTGTTGTTATAGGGAATTAATACACCGCGCCCTTCATGGAAGGGAATAGAATATGCTTCTTTTTCTAAAGGACAATTAGACTTAGGATAGCGAATTACAACCGGTGTCTTTTGGCTGAGTGCCCACTCTAAGCAATTTTCTAACTCGATCTTGGATGCAGGAGCCAATAGCGCCACATTCGGAATTGGACGTAATAGAGAAATATCAAATATCCCTTGATGTGTTTCTCCATCTGCGGGAACAGGCCCAGAACGATCAAGCACAAAAACAGCAGGAATATTTTGCAGTGCTATATCATGAATAAGTTGATCAACGCCTCTTTGCATAAAAGTTGAATAAATTGCAACAACTGGTTTTAAGCCGGCACGTGCAAGCCCTCCTGCAAAAGTTATTGCATGTTCCTCTGCAATTCCTACATCAAAAAAACGCTCTGAGTATTTTTTTGCAAATTCTGTTAAGCCAGTACCATCTGTCATAGCAGCAGTAATAGCTACAATTTTATTATCATCTTGTGCAAGTTCCACAAGTTTCTTTCCAAAAACTTCTGTAAAGGTTGGCTCTGTTTGTATTGTTTGCTTATCAATTCTCGCACTTACACCATGGTATGAAACAGGGTCTTTTTCGGATGGAGCATACCCCTTTCCCTTTTTTGTTATAACGTGTACAACAACAGGACGGTTCATACGCTTTACTTTTCTTAACACATCTATAAGGTCTTTAATATTATGGCCGTCTAGCGGTCCAACATATTCAAAGCCTAAATCTGAAAATAGATTATTTGCAAACACAAGACCTTTTATTGCTCGTTTCATTCTAAATATTAAGGTAGTGATTGGCTTTCCAATTAAAGGAAGTTTTTCTACAATTCGGTCAAAGTGGTAGCGAAAAGATTGGTACTCTATAGTTGTTGTTAACCGACTCAAATATCTCGAAATTGACCCTGTATTACCGTTAATTGACATTTGGTTATCATTAAGCAAAACGATGAGATCATTAGATATTTGGCCTGCATGAGACAGTGCTTCAAAAGACATTCCACCAGTTAAAGCTCCGTCACCAAGTATTGCTATAACTTTCCCATTATCGCCCGAAAGTTTTCTTCCTGCCAACAACCCAAGAGCAGAAGAAATAGCCGTAGAAGCATGACCTGAATCAAACCAATCGTGCTCACTTTCAACAAATTTTGTAAAGCCAGAAAGACCATCTTTTTTTCGTAATGTAGAAAAAGTGGCATTTCTATTAGTGAGAAGTTTATGAGTATAGGCTTGATGGCTTACATCCCAAACAAAGGCATCATTTGGGCTTTTGAATACGTAGTGCAATGCTATAGTGGCATCAACAATTCCTAAATTGCTAGACAAATGACCGCCATTTTCATCGACAACAGAGATAATTCGTTGTCGAATCTCTTCAGCGAGCAAAGGGAGCTCTGTAACTGGAATCTTTTTTAAGTCATCAGGACAAAAGACTTGTTCTAACAGCGTAGCATTCTCCTAAAAAAAAGACCACTGCCATAACAATAGGCAGTGAGTCCTCTAATAACATGTTACCAAAAAACGAGAATATTCATTTAATTTGACAACACAAAAAGTCTTATAACAATAAGTTTTCAGTTTATACCAAAAATTACTTATTCTTATGTCTGTTTTTTCTAAGCTTTTTCTTACGCTTATGCGTAGCTATCTTTTTGCGCTTTCTTTTTTTACCACAGGGCACAATAATACTCC
>CAYJHL010000042.1:0-12600 GCA_964369585.1 uncultured Treponemataceae bacterium
TCCCTGGAATTGGGAAAATTGGGTATGAAGGTCCGGATTCAAAAAATCCATTAGCGTTTAAATACTACGATGAAAACAAGGTTATTGCTGGTAAAACAATGAAAGATCACCTTCGTTTTGGTATTGCTTACTGGCACTCATTTTGTGCTGATGGAGCAGATCCATTCGGAGCAGGAACAATTGAATTTCCTTGGAACTCAACAAACGACGGCATGACAAATGCTGCAAATAAAGCAGATGCTGCCTTCGAATTCATTACAAAAATTGGTGCACCTTACTACTGCTGGCACGATAGAGACATTTGTCCAGAAGGTGAAACCCTAGCAGAAAGTGAAAAAAATCTTATCACAATTACAGATATGCTAAAAGAAAGACAAGATGCAACAGGAGTTAAACTTCTTTGGGCAACAGCAAATGCATTCTCAAACCCTCGTTATATGAATGGTGCTGCAACAAACCCACAATTCGACATTGTAGCACATGCAGGGTTTCAAGTACGCACATGTATTGATGCAGCAATTAAATTAGGCGCAGAAGGATACACTTTCTGGGGTGGTCGTGAAGGTTACATGAGCCTATTAAACACTCAAATGAAAAAAGAGCAAGACCACATGGCTATATTCTTAACAATGGCTCGTGACTATGCTCGAAAAAATGGATTCAAAGGTTGTTTCTACATAGAACCAAAACCAATGGAACCATCAAAGCACCAATACGACTTTGATGCAGAAACTGTATTGGGCTTCTTACGGCACTACGGGCTAGATAAAGATTTCAAACTAAACATCGAAGCAAACCACGCAGAACTTGCTGGACACGACTTCTACCACGAACTAAACGTGTGTGTAGAGCAAGGAATGCTTGGTTCCGTTGATGCAAATCGCGGCGACTTTATAAATGGTTGGGATACTGACCAATTCCCTAACGACATTGCACAAACAACACTTGCAATGGATGCAATTCTTGACATGGGCGGATTCACTACGGGAGGTCTTAACTTCGACTCAAAAATCAGAAGAAACTCAACCGACAGAGATGATTTATTCATTGCCCACATTGGTGGTATGGATGCATTCGCACTCGGACTTGAAAAAGCCGTAGCTATGAGAGAAGATGGGCGACTTGCACAAATGAAAAAAGACAGATATGCGTCTTTTAACAGTGGAAACGGTGCAAAATTTGCAAATAAGGAAATGTCTCTAGAAGAACTTTCAAAACTTGCTCCTGAATATAAGGACTTAAAAGTAGAATCAGGAAAACAAGAATTATACGAGAACATATACTCAAATATTCTTTATAAGTAAGTAATTTTACTGAAAGCTAGAAGCCCTGGTTCAAAGGAATCAGGGCTTTTTGTTAATAAAAATGCCTTGCGAGTATTTTTATTATGGTATATACTTATAAGTGAATGATGAAATCAAGTTTACAAATACTCGCAATTTATGAACTGGGAAGATTGCTTTTCTTTCTTGGTTTGCAAGCAAACCTTTCAGGCACCGAATTATCCTTCGGTTGGTACATTGCGGCTCCATTGTTATGCATGCCATTTATTCTTATTTTTTTTCTATATAAATACATACCTCAATCGGACGAAGAACAAAATCTTCAAAAACTATGCTTATTATTATTCATTGTTCAAAAAGCAGCATCAACTACTGGCTTCTTATTATTTGTATTAGCATATGTAAAAAACATTGTTAATAATTTTGTCCAAGAAGGTGCATATTTTATCGAAAACATACCTTACATGCTGATTTTTTTTGCAATTGATGTTATACTGTGTTTTGTAATACTAATAAAAAACATAAAAGAAAAAAGTTCGGAAGGTTAATATGCAAATTATTCCTATAGCAAGTGGAAAAGGTGGTGTTGGTAAAAGTCTCGTAGCGGCTAACCTCGCAATAGCCTTAGGTAAAGCCGGAAAAGATGTTGTAGTTGCAGATCTTGATATCGGTGCATCAAATTTGCACTTAGCATTTGGTTTACAAATACCAAAGGTAAGCTTGGGAACATTCTTATCAGGCGCATCAAAGTTTGATGAAATTGTTATCCCATCTGGATATAAAAATGTGCGCTTTATTGCAGGCGACTCAGAAATACCTGGCTTAACAGCAATACCATATGGAAAAAAACGCTCATTAATAAATTACTTACAAAACATGCAGGCAGATTTCCTCTTACTCGACTTAGGAGCTGGAACGCACTTAACTATTTTAGATATGTTTTTGCTTTCTCCTCAGGGAATCCTTGTAACAGCACCAACAGTGACTGCAACATTGAACGCCTACCTTTTCTTAAAAAATGCTGTATTTAGACTTATGTATAATTCATTCCCTAAAAAATCTGAGGCCTATAAATACCTTGAGCGAATGAAGTCAAACCCTAAAGATTTACAGCAAATATATATCCCAAAACTAATTGAAAACATATCAAAAGTTGACCCTCATCATGCATCAATTTTTGTCCAGCATATGAATCAGTTTAAGCCTCGCCTTATCATGAATATGATAGAAGACCCAAAAATGGCAGATAGAGCTTTGAAAATTAGAAAGTCATGCCTAGATTACCTTGGACTTGATATCGATTACTTAGGAATTATTTTTAGAGACCCAATGCAAGATGTTTCACTTGCATCGAGAATACCAATTACCATGTATAAACCACAATCGATTTTATCACAGTCAGTGTATCGTATTGCTGATAAAGTTATTCAATCAAAAAGTGCAAGTTTTGAAAATGCTAATCTTAATACCGATGCCTTCGAGTCAATTGAAACTGATGCTGAAACAGATTACGAATCAAAAATGTCTTATATTGAGGATTTAATTGGTTCTGGAGCTCTTACAACAGCAGACCTTGCAGATACGATTAAGTCACAGCAATATGAAATTACACAGCTTCGTAATGCAAATAATCTATTAAAATCAAAAATATTAAAAGCTCATTCACAAGGATTCAAACTATGATTCTTTCATTACCATATCCCTCTTGGATTACTCCAGAAATTTTTCCTGGAGTACCCTTTCTTGGCCTTATACGCTGGTATGGCCTTATGTACATATTTGCGTTTGGAACAGCAATTATGGTGTTCCGAAAACTCACAAAGGAAGGACGCCTCGATGAAACAGGAATAAAAACAACAGACGATGATGTGTTTAGCTTTTTTTCATATGGAATTGTAGGCCTATTACTCGGTGCTCGTATTTTTGGTACGCTTGTTTATGATACATCTGGTATTTACTGGCAAAAACCATGGCTTATTTTCTGGCCTTTTAATGAGGCTGGAACTTTTACAGGCTTTTCGGGAATGTCATACCATGGTGGTTTTGTTGGTGGATTTATAGGTATGGCCGTATGGTGCATTATAAAAAAACGCCCTATGCTCAAATGGGTTGATGCTATGGCAATTGCAATACCTTTAGGATATACCTTTGGCCGACTCGGAAATTTTCTTAACGCAGAATTATATGGAAGAATAACAACCGTTCCTTGGGGAATTATTTTTCCAACCGCACCAAAGTTTTCTGCATCAATCCCGTGGGTTCGTCAAGCGGCAGAGGAAGCTGGAATAGTTTTAACAAGTGACACAATGCTCGTTAATCTTCCTCGCCATCCAAGTCAGTTATATGAAGCCCTTTTTGAAGGAATTGTTTTATTCCTCATACTATGGTTTCTTAGAAAAAAAAGCCCTTTTACAGGCTTTTCAACTGCAATATATACCATTGGATACGGCCTTTTTAGATTTATTATTGAATACTTTAGAGAACCTGACGCAGATATCGGATATAGAATTACTGCAGTTCCAGGTTCTCCCATCTATTTTAACCAATCATGGTTAAATCTTTCAACAGGGCAGCTATTTTGTTTAGCTATGATTTTTGGTGGTATTGCACTTCTTATTACCAGAGCGGTTCTATTAAAAAAGAAAATATAACAAATAAATATATCTGTACTAACACAGATGTATTTATTTCCATTTTACCGTGACAAAATCACCAAAACTGTTAAAACAATAAGATAGACCTCTTGTTTTAAAATAAAAAATCCGATAATATTGAAAGTCAGTGTTAGGAGGTAAAACATGGCAGTTTCAAAAAGAACACTTAGTTCTATTATTCTTCAGTTAGCCGTTGCATTATTTTTAATTGTTTCTGGGATTCTAACAGTTCAACTTGACGGTGGATTTCTTGGTCGACTCCAAGCAGGTTTTAGCGGAAACGAAATAGCTTCTGCTGTACATAAACTTCTGGATGGTGATTTTGCAAATATCATAGTTGTATTACTCGGTATCTGTGAAATAATTGCAGGTGTTTTTTTATTCCTTAATTTTTTTATAAATACGGGAAAGATTACGAATCTCTTTGTATTTATTATTATTATAGTTTGGTGCGTGGTAATTGCGCTAGTTGATGTACTTGGAGGCGGAGGTCTTTTAGATGGGGCATTTACAAGTATGGCATCATTCTTATCCTTCTTAAAAAGCTTTTCATCACATCTTTTGGTGCTTGGTGCTTTGCTTGTTGTTTGGAAAAAATAGTAAAAAACTTTGGTCCATTAGCTCAGTTGGATAGAGCGATTGCCTCCTAAGCAATAGGTCGGACGTTCGAATCGTCTATGGGCCAATAGAAAATATGGCGTAACAGCCTTGCATTTCTTATCTTTAAATCATTTAAAATAGTACTATATTGTAACTTTTTACAATAAAAATTGTTAATTAATTAGGTCTTTTGTTTAGGGTTTGTAGCACCATGCATACAAATATGAGGCAAAGCAAAGACATAGTTTGGAGGTTATATGAAAACGGTATTAGTTGTAGATGATTCACACATTATGCGCAACATAGTTAAAAATTCATTTAGTGCGCTTAACATCCCTTGCGAATATAGAGAAGCACGAAACGGTGCTGAAGCTCTACACATAGTAAGCAACGAAAAAGTTGACCTAGTTCTTTTAGATTGGAACATGCCAATGCTTTCTGGGCTTGATTTCTTAAAAAAAATCCGCGCAACAGCAGAACTAAAAGATTTACCAGTAGTAATGATTACAAGCGAAGCTGCACGATACAATGTAGTTGAAGCCGTAAAGCACGGAATTACAGCCTATCTCGTAAAACCGCTTAATCAAGCAGCATTTATGAAAACAATAACATCAATCGATTTTTAAGGAGTTCTTATGGAAAAATATGTACAACCATTTATTGATACTTGCTCAAATGTTTTTGAAAGCTTTTTAAACATGAAAGCAGTGCCTGGCGTTCCCTACTTTATTGACAAAAGCGAAAGCACAAACTGGGATATCTCAGGCATTATTGGATTAACAGGAGAGGCACAAGGCGCTGTTGCTATCTCAATGAAGCAAGACTTTGCAGTTCATGTTGCAACTTTGTTAACAGGAGAAACTTACTCTGAGATTGATGAAATAGTTATTGACGCAGTAGGTGAAATAATAAATATTATTGCAGGAAATGTAAAAAAAGATTTAGAAGAAATGTTTCGCTTGGTAATTTCTTTACCTACAATTGTAAGAGGTGAAAACCACTCCACATTTTGGCCTAATCAAAATACACGTGCGGTGTGTATACCTTTTTCAGCAGAAAACTATAACTTTATTCTATCAGTAGCACTAAAAGGAAGCGCATGAACCAAGTAAAAACATTTTTCACAAACCTCATCTTTTCAGGTAAATACACACATATAGGTGGAGAAAACGTTTCTGAAGCTCGCGAGAGCACAACTTATGCTCTTTTTAATGGACTTGTTCTTACAGGTATTGTAGGTGTTGTAATTTTCTTTATAATTAACATTGTAACACGAAACGTTAACCCAATAATGCTTTACATTGACGTTATTTTGTTCATAGTGCTTATTATTATGATACTTATAGCAAGAACAAAGATTAGCTTATGGATACCTTCTAGTATGGCAACAGGGTTTTACACTCTTTTTGCTTGCTATATGCTTTTTTCGGCATCATCTGGAGATAGCTCGCCAATATGGCTCATGCTTGTTCCTACTGTAATTATATATTTAATGAAAAAAACACTTTCTACAATAGTATTTTGGCTTTCATGTGTATTTTCTATTTACATATTCTTTTTTACCTCAACGTATGAAACATCATTAGGAGCCCGTTACTTTGGTGTATTTATTATTCTTTATGCGTTTGGTAATGTTGTAAGCAAGTGGCTTGATTCATTAACGCAGCGAGCAATTGAGAATTCTATTCTTCTTGAAGAAGAAACAGAAGAATTACATGCTATGAGAAACAACATTGACTTAGGTATATTTTTACTTGATCAAGATTTAATGTTACAACAACTACATTCAAAGCACTTAAGTGAAATCTTCGAGTCGGAAAGCTTAGCTGGCGCAAATTTTCTTTCACTTTTTAGAGGAACTCTTTTGCCGAAAGATGTTGATTCCTTAGAAGATTACCTCGGCATGATGTTTACCACAGCAGATACTACTTTATTAGAAAGTATCAATCCTTTGCAGCAAACAAAATGGCAAGGAGCCAAGGGAGTCAAACACCTTTCAATTGCCGTATCGAGAATTGAAAAGCAAGGACAACCTCTTTTGTTAGGAACAGTTAAAGATGTTACAAAAGAAAGAGAGCTTGAACGCCAAATTGCAGAAGATGAAGAGCGACGACAAAAAGAAATAAAAATTATGTCTGAAGTTATGCATGCAACACCTGAAGCTCTAGGAGAATTTATTTCAGATGCAGAACATGAATTTGGTGAAATTAATAATATCTTAAAAGCAAATTCTGGTAATCACATAGAAACCTTACATCAAGCTTATCAAGGTGTTCATGCAATAAAATCAAACGCATTAATTATAGGATTGCAAACACTTTCAAACAAGCTTCATGATATAGAATCGGGAATTAATGATAGAATAGCTCGAGGCGGACTTTATGCAGACATACTTTCGTTAATGTTTGACCTAGATAAAGTTATGACTGAAGTGGATGCAATGAAAGCCATAATTAAAAAAATGGAACAATTTTCATCAAGTGCTGTCGCAAGCGATAGCCGTGGAATGTTCATAAAAACCGTTTTAAACACAATAGAAAAAATAAATGGTAGTACAGAAGATGGAATGCATAAAATTGTTGAACTAGATGTTCAACAATTAGAATGGGATGAAATATCTTCAGAAAAAAGACGCGATATAAAAGATATTGTATTGCAGTTAATTAGAAATAGCTGCGTACATGGAGTAGAAACAAAAGACGAGCGCATAAAAAAAGGGAAAGACGAAAAAGCTACTATTCATCTAAGTATAATTTACAAAGATGGACGTCTTCTTATAGACTGTGGAGATGATGGAAAAGGTATTGACTATGAAAAGGTATTACAAAAGGGAAAAGCAATGAACCTTTTGTCAGACTCCGTGACAGTTGATGATAAAGCAGCATTGATGAAGCTTTTGACTTCACCTACATTTTCCACAACTGACAACGTTTCCCAGTATGCTGGCCGAGGTGTTGGACTTAGCTTAGTCGTAGATAAAATAAAAAAATATGGTGGAAAGATTAAAATTAAATCTTCGAAAGATGTCGGAACGGCATTCATATTAACTATGTAACTTCAAAAAGCGTGATTCAGTTCACGCTTTTTTTTATTTCAAGAACAATAGATTTAGGAAAAAAATTGTCACCTTTTTTCTTGCGTTAACAAATAAATCATAGTACAATATACATAGGAGAAAACTATGACATTAGAACACGAAGATGTAGATAATTTACTTGATATGGCAAAACATGAATCTCACCTATTACAATCTGGAGAAAAGTTCATTCTACGAGATCTTTTCAAAGGATATCAGTGGGATAGAATAAGCGATACAAACAGAAAAGAAGTTGGAAAAAAATATTGGAACTTTGTACATCATGAAATTGATCATATAGAAGTTCTTGATAAAACTGATGAAGGCCAACAAAAATACAAGCGAAAATAAATTTATTTTTTCTTTTTAATTGTTTCCTCAATACCTTTTACATTATGCCACTCTACAGCAATTTTCCGCTCTTCAATGTTTTGAATATTTTTAAAGTTTGAGCATCCTTCTCTGTGTATGATAATTCCACGGCCACGAGATACGTATCCAATAATGGTATCTTCTCTTGTAGGAGTACAACAATTAGCCAGTCGTACCATATATTTCGATTTTTCATCTACTTTAATTTTAACAGACTCAGAACTAATTCCATCTGCATGTAGGCGATTTTCAAAATCGCCTAGGCCTTTTTTGTGACCTCTTTTTTCAGTATGTTCAGAAAGATCATCTCTTACTACAGACGATCCCTTATCAGCATCAAAAATGGTTTCATGTTCGTTTATCCATGCTCGTATTTTACTTTTTGCCCTATTAGATGCAACCATCGCTAACTGGTTTACATTTGGGTGCGCTTGAGGATTAGTTAGAATTTCTATTATTTCAGTATTTTCTAGAGCCCTTGAAAGCGGTATTATTTTGCCATTTGCCTTCGCTCCGACAATTGTTTGCCCAACTGTTGTATGGATGGAGTAGGCAAAATCAATAGCAGTAGCACCTTTTCTAAGTTCTCGAACATCTCCCACAGGGGTGAACACAAAAATAGAATCTGATAACAGTTCACTTTTTATTCTTTCAAAAAAAGCTCCATCATCCACATACTGTTTTTTTATTGTTTTCAAGTCTTTTACAAGTTCTAAGTCAGATTCTCGAACAATATCTTTGTTAAACCCTTTTTTGTACAACCAATGGCTTGCTACTCCAAATTCAGCTACAGAATGCATTTCATTTGTTCTAATTTGTATTTCAAGTGGCGAGCCACTTCTTAGTACGGTTGTATGAATACTTTGATACCCATTTGACTTAGGATTAGCAATAAAGTCCTTAAATCGGCCATCTAAGGGCTTCCAGAGGCCGTGCACAAGCCCTATCATCGTATAGCAGTCAGCTTCATTTTCACATAAAATTCTCACGGCAAATAAGTCTAATAATTCTTCAGCTGTTCGATTTTTTTTACGCATTTTTTGATATATAGAATAAAAGTGCTTTGCACGAGTATGTATTACAATTTGAATATTTGCTTTTGATGATGCTTTGTATAAGTCTTTTTGTACGTTCTCGAGGTAAGCCTCTCTATCGGCTTTTTTTAAGGACACAAGTTGTTTTAAATGTGCAAACACATCAGGATTTAGATATTTTAGCGATAAATCTTCAAGTTCAATTTTTAAGTTTGCCATACCAAGCCTATTTGCAAGAGGCGTCCATATATATACTACTTCACTGGCTAATTCTTTTTGAAAACCCTCATCAAAATTTTGTGCAATACGAATAAAATCTAAACGGTCGGCAAGCTTTATGAACAATACTCTAATATCACTTACAAGAGCAAAAACCATTTTTCGTTTTGAATCGGCCTCCTTTAATGTAGCGCAATGCAAATTAAGACCTGTTATTCTCTTTACAGAAAGTATAAGAGATAAAATAGTTTCCCCAAAATGATTTTGCACATAATCTGCATCGAAGTCATCATTCAGTGTACAGTTGTGCAACAAACCTGCAATTAATGTATCGATATCAAAACTGTTTTCGGCTAAAATGGAAGCAACACGCACTGGGTGCAGAAAAAAAGGTTCATCCCACGATTGCTTTTTTTCTGCATATAATGTTATAAGATAATCAAGTGCTTGTGTAAATAAGTCCCTTTCACTTTCTGAATAGGTAGCGTATGTAGAAAAAAATTCTGCTATAACATTTTCAGGTGTAATTATTTCTGTGTTATATTGAAATTGACTCATGGCTTCCTCCCTACTGTTACTCTAGGTTGACCAGCTAAATCCTCATAGGTAACAACATCAATAAAACCAGTATTTTTCATCAAGCTTCCTGTTTCTAATGCATTGTACTCACCAGTTTCAATTAAAAAATATCCACCACTGCATAGCCTTTCAAAAGCTTGTGGTATAAGTCGTTTAATAATATGTAAACCATCATGGCTTTCAGAACACCCAATGTCTCCATCCAAGGCAATTCTTGGTTCATTTCTTCCATCAAGCAAAAGCGTATCAACAATGCTTTTTGGTACATAGGGAGGATTTGAAACAATTATTTTGTAAAATGCTTCTTTTGGACTTGATTCTAACAAGTCCCCTTGAAAAAAAAGAACTTGCGATTGCTCATCATTGCTTAATAAATGATTTGCATTTTTTTTCGCAATGTCTAAAGCTGGTTTTGAAATATCTATTAAATGGCATTCCAAAGGAAAATTAATCATAGCACTGTCATTAGCCTGAATAATTGTTTTTATAATTGAAAGTCCCACACAACCGCTACCAGTGCAAACATCTGCAATGGTGACAGCTTCAGTATATTCACTATGATTAGTTTTTATAATTTCTAAAGCTTTTTCAACTAAAAGCTCGGTGTCTGCTTTCGGGATAAGCACATCAGCTGTTACAAAAAAATCGAATCCAAAAAACTCTTTTTTTCCAACTATATGCGCAATTGGGATCCCTTCTGAACGTTTCTCAATTAATGAAAAAAAATGTTTTTCATCATCATTATCTAAAAAATCTTGATTGTGAGCCAGCAAAAAGCTTCTATCTTTTCCAAGAACATATGCTAAAAGACAATCTGCATCTAACGAGGGTGTCGAAAAAATAACCCTGTCATTAGACTCACTTTGAGCTAGTTGTAATTTTTTAACGGCAAGACTTCTTGCCTCCCAGATTGTCATGTAATAAGTATACACAAAAAGCAAGGGAGGGACAAGAGAAAAGAAATTTTTACTCGGCGTGCACTTCGTTTCGAGTCCTACAACTATTCAGTTTAAAAAAATATAAGCTAAACAAATACTGTTTAGCTTTCTATTGCTTTATAGCAGGAGTAGGACTCGAACCTACGGCCTCCGGGTTATGAGCCCGACGAGCTGCCAACTGCTCTATCCTGCGTCGTGTCATGTATAATAGCATATAGAGAAAGTAATGTCAATGGGTTGAGAAATAAAAATAAAAAAAAGGTGCAATCTTTTGATTACACCTTTTAGAAAGCCAGTTGCTTAGAAATTAAGTGTTACTTCAAGTGCCCCTTTCGCAGATTCACTTAATGTAAGCGGAATAGGATCTACTGTGTTACCATCACCATCAACAAAAAGAAATTCTTGTAAAACTTTATTTACAATACTTACTGGGATATCTATCCCTCCGTTATGTCCTATAAATTCTATACCAGTGTCAGTAATAGATATATAGTCTGTAAGCAGTAAGTCTTTTAATGCCATTGCTTCATTAAAAAGTGCAATTTCTTCCTCTGTTGCAGTATCTCCTGTTGGTCTTAATTCTTCCAATTTTGTATTCATTTGGTCTAAAAAGTCTGTTGCAAAATCTTTGAATTTTACAGTATTTTCTAGCCCAAGAGAACTGCGTAGATCTTCCCAGTTAGCTAAATTGATTTCTTTCACTCGTAAAAAATCAATATCTAGATGTGCATTCATGCGAATAAAGCCTTGGCTTGGATTCTCAGCCGATAGTGTAACTCCGTACTCCGACACCATAGTATTGGCATTTTTTAACGTATCTTGTGTGTCAATCCAATCAGTAATATCCATTTCAAACGCATTTTCAGAATCTAAAATGATTTTATTTCCTGCAAGGAAAGCTCCTGGAAACACATTATCGCTTATAATATCCTCATACTCAGTCATGAGTGAAAAGAAGCTATTCATTAGATTATCTTCATCGATCCAATTAGGAATATCTCCAGAAATAACAAATTCAATCATGTTTATTTTTTGGACTTCATCCCCATTAAAATTGTGTTCATTTCCTCCAACAAGGCTGTCACACGATACAAACAACATACCAATTAGTGCAATACATAATGTAGTTACAATAAAACCTTTTTTCATTTTTTTACTCCTTCTTAAACAAATCTTACATATATTATATCTTTTTCTTTTGTTTTTTTCAACTTTTGTTTCTATAATTTTAATAGATATTTCTACTTTTCCACAAAAAAAGCTCGCTACTTTTCAGTAACGAGCTATTATGCAACTGGCATATATGCCAATGTTTACCTACTACTTATTGAATTTTCTTCCAATAAATACTGCTTGTGCACCCAATTCTTCTTCAATGCGAAGTAGTTGGTTGTATTTTGCAATACGATCTGAACGGCTCATTGAACCAGTTTTGATTTGTCCTGAGTTTGTTGCAACTGCAATGTCTGCAATTGTAGCATCTTCAGTTTCACCTGAACGGTGTGAAGTAACTGATGTGTAACCAGCTCTGTGTGCCATATCAATAGCATCAAGAGTTTCTGTTAAAGTACCAATTTGGTTTACTTTAATAAGAATTGAGTTACCACATTTTGTTTCAATACCTTTTTTTAGGTATTCAACGTTTGTTACGAAAAGGTCATCACCTACTAATTGACAGCGATCGCCAATTTTTGCAGTAAGAAGTTCCCATCCTTTCCAGTCATTTTCACCCATACCATCTTCAATTGAGTCGATAGGATATTTTGTAATAAGTTCTTCAAGGTAAGCAACTTGTTCTTCTGAAGAACGTTTTTTACCGTTAGGACCTTCAAATTTTGAGTAGTC
>CAYJHL010000043.1:0-12498 GCA_964369585.1 uncultured Treponemataceae bacterium
TTACAATTTCTTGACTAATATTATTATATAAAGTAATATATATATATGGCAATAGTTTCACTTAACAATGTGGTAAAAGAATATAATCTCGGGAAAACCATTGTTCCGGCTTTGAGCGATGTAAGTTTTACTATTGATACGGGCGACTTTGTGTCAATTGTTGGCCCTTCTGGTTCAGGGAAGTCTACCATTCTAAATATGATTGGCTGTATTGATATTCCGACTACTGGAAGCGTTAGCATAAATGGAACAGAAACTGCATTGTTAAACGATGTAGAGCTTACCGAACTTAGACGAAACGTTTTAGGCTTTATATTCCAATCGTTTAATCTTTTGCCAGTTTTGAATGTTGTAGAAAATATTGCTTTTCCGCTTAACTTAGGCACAAAAAAGCAAACTACAGAGCAAAAAAAAGAGCAATTCGAATATATTAATTACTTGGTTGAAGAAGTTGGGCTCACAAAATGGAAAAATCATAAACCGAATGAGCTTTCTGGAGGACAACGCCAACGCGTTGCCATAGCAAGGGCATTAGTTACAAAGCCTTTAATAGTACTTGCAGACGAGCCTACTGCTAACTTAGATAGTAAAACAGGTGAAGATATTATTACACTTATGAAAAAAATAAATGAAGACTTAAAAACAACCTTTATTTTTTCAACTCACGATGAGGCAATTTTTTCAAACGCTGACCACATTGTTCAATTAAAAGATGGTCGCGTTGAAAAAAACTATAGGCCTACTGTTTAAAATGCGTTAATGATTGGAGCACTGAGGCCAAGTGTTTCAACACTTGAGCCGATATCGACCGCAGAAAATTGACCCAGAATCAATTTTCGAGGACGATGGAGCGTCAGCGCAAGTGCGAAATGAATGACCGCGTAGCGGGAACGCCCAGAGTCCTAAAACGGAACTTTTACCGATACAGAACAAAGTAAAGATAGCTCTGTTGGAAGCGTAATTGAATATTCTCCATCTAAAAAGTCATCATATACAGAAAACCCAGCGTCGCCAAAAATATACGGCATTGCAAAAGAAAGCGTTACATATTTTAATGGGCTCATGTGTAGTATAGGAATAAGAAATCCTGACTGAGAGTTTATTTGGTATTTTGATGCTAGGTCGAAGTTCCATTTTGAATCAAATAGAGATGGAAGCCTAAAGCCAAGTTCAACTGAGTGTTCGAGGGTTTTAGTTTGCATGCTATAGGAGTCCACCGTATATTTTCCTGCAAGGTAGATTGTATTACTAACATAATAGGCACCTGCATTCCCGCTCAAAAAATCGCCTTCATAGGTATCGTACTGAATTTCAGAAAACACGTTAGCATTAAAAACATTACTTTGTGCTGCGAGCAAAAACGCGAATCTATCCTTTGCTACGCTTGCATCATGTTTTTGATACTCTATTCCAGCGGTGAGTCGTGTAGACTTTATAACAATGTCCATCCATGAGGCAACAAGTAGTTTAGAATAGTCAAACTCAATTTCAGAATCTGCGTTTGTTACAATTGTTGATTCATCGGCGTTTGCAAGAAAGTTAACCCCGCTAAGCACTGTAGGAAGGGTGAGCAAAAAGGATGTTCCAGTGTCTACATCTATAAAATCGTCTCCTATGCTTGTGCTAAACTTACCAAATGATACAAAGGCTGTATCTAGCACGTTGTACTCTAAGAAAAAGTCTGAAAGCTCAATATTTGACCACGGGTTTCCTATTGTGGTTTCATCGATATCGGCTTCAAGTGAAGCCTCAATTACTACTTTTGGGTCTGGATTGATGCGAACATTTAGTAAGCTTTCTGCACTTGCTCCAATGAAAAAATCTGCATTCTCATTTTCAAAGAATTTTTCTGTTTCTACAAGTCCAAAGCCGAAGCCTGCTGTTCCCCCAAAATTTCCAGATACCGTATATAAGTCGGTACTGTCAAGCGCACTCATTACATTTTCTACTTCTATATTTTCAACCGCAATATCTTCATCTGGGTTTGAAAATAAATCGTCAAGTGAATCACTTTCATAATCTTGTGCAAAGAGGCAAAGAGGAAACAGTAATAAAAAGATCACTATCCTTTTCATATTAGCGAGACCTTTGTAAATATTCTTTTGTATACACGAGTGCTGGTAAGTCTTCCATTGATGGGTTTGAAATAGTAATGGTACTTCTTGCATATTCGGTTTTATTATTTATTACCTTGTATAGTAAATGGTCTTGAATTACAATTGTTTTTGCTATCCATTTATCTTCAATTTTTTGATACGTTGGAATTGCAGTGGTGCGCATTAATTGTCCCGATAAACTATAGTCTTCTATTTTGCGCACTAAATAATCGTCAGACACCCATATTTTTGTTTTTTCATATGTTACCGAGCTGTTTAATGCTGATAATTCTAGCACAGTACAGTCAAATTTACCTAGCTTTTCTTTTGTTTGAGATTCTATAGTGTAGTTTTTTGCATAGTTTACTGCATTGAAATCTGAAATACGAATTCCTGAACTTTGGAACTTATTTTTTGTGCTTGTTGATGTAAAACTTTTATCTTCTGGGTCATACAGCCATAATACCTCTTGGTCTTTTAGGTATCCTTTTCCTTTTTCGCTACTTGGCTCTAATACTAAAATAGTAAAAAGTTCATCAGCATCGCGTCTAAACATTGCTGCAACTGTTTTCGTAACGCCACCACCTGGCTCCTTATTTGTTATGGTATATTCTGCCGATAGATCATTTCCTGCAAAGGATACAAGGTTGTCTACCTTCTGTAATATGTCATTATTCTGAGCATATATAGCAAAGACTGCTAAAAGCATACTAATACTACACAATAATTTTTTCATAAAATCTCCTATAACTTTCGAAGTGCTTCAGCTGGTGAAATAGTGGCAGCCTTTTTTGAAGGAGCCCACACTGCTAGCAATACCGAAAAAATAATTAACAGTACATTAATACTAAAGGATCCAATATTAATGCTATATTGTAATTTATTAAACTCTGTAAACATGCTTACAGCAGGGTTTGCACTTAATGTAAAAACATGTGTAAACTGTAGAGCTAAAAGGGAGGATATAAAACCTGCAATTACTGAAAATATACTCAAAAGTAATGCTTCAAGCAAAAAGAGGTATAAAATAGTTCTTTTTTGTATTCCAAGCGCCCTCATTGTTCCAATTTCACCTGTTCTATTATACAGTATAACCCTGTATGTATTTATAATTCCAACAGCTGTAATAATCATAAATACTATAAGCACAAAGTAGGTGCAAATTTCAAATGCTGTAAGTAATAGAGTAACTTCTTCTAGTTGAGCATCAATACTCACAATTGCAAGCGCTTTTTCCCCTGCAGGAACGCTTGTTAAAGCTTTTGTAAATTCGCTTCTGTTTGAAATATGAGGTAGAACTGTAATATCGTTTTCGAATATAGTTCGTATGGTTTCTTCAATTCTTCGTACTGATGCCCCATCTTTTGTATATACCGCAATTTCAGAAACGTACTCTTTTGGAAGCATTGCAAGGGTATTTACTAATGTTCTATCCATATAAACAGAGTAGCCAAAGAGGTTAATTTCATCAAAAATACCTGCAATAGGTACCGTTATGGTGTTTACTTGTCCCGACTTTGTGTTTGCACTAAAGGTTATAGAATCCCCTACTCGAGCGCCAATATCGTCGGTAATTGCCCTACTAATTAGTATTCCATTTCCAATGCCACCGTCAATAAATGGCAAGGTTTCAAGCTGCTGTCTTTCTGTATCAAAATCAACACCAATTACCTTACGCACCAATACGTATGATCCGTTAAAAAAAAGTTTAGCATCGCTATCGTCATAGAGGATTGACCTTTTTGAAATAGTTTCAACGCTTAAGCGAGCTTTTTGTAAGGTGTCAACAACAAAGTCAGGATTATCTACCTCTCTGGTAATTCCATTGAGACCATACACACATAACTGTCCCGAAAAGTAGCGAGCCGATTTTAAACGAATGGTATTAAGGGCGCCTTCAGATAAAGCTGATAAAATGGTCATTAAAAAAAATCCTATAGCAACTGCTGTAGCCATAAGCGCATAACGTTTTTTTTGCATGAGAAGATTTTTTAATGCTAATTGTAAAATCATCATAAGCCCTTCCCCATAATATGTGCAGGCTGAATACGAATTGCTATTCTTACAGGGTACTGCCATGCGAGGATTGCAACAACAAACGAAACGAAAAGTTGTAATACTATTAAACGTGGGCTTACAAGAGGTGTTAGCACTTCACTTCCAAACAGAGTGACTAAAAAGCTATTTGTTAAGAAAATAGGATTCATAGTTAGAACATAGCATAGTAGTATTCCAAGCACAATACCTAAAGCTGAAAAAAACAAAATAAGAAGTATCATTTCGGTTGAATACAACTTTTTAATAAAACTTCCAGAAGCACCCATTGCTCGCATGGTTCCGATTTCATTCGTTCTCTCCAACACTGATATAACAAGTCCATTCACAATTACCAAAACTGATCCTAAAATAATAAAGGCCATACCAATTGTAAAACTAATTTGTAGTGCGAGTGGTGCTTGAGCGCTTAAACCAGAAGCCGCTGACCAATCCATAAGTTTTACGTCAGTGTCAGCGATTATTTTATCAATTAAGATGTTTTCTAGCTCGCTTGTGTTAAGATTTTCTTTTTCTTTTACAAGTATAAAACTCCATGTTATTACCGAAGAAAAGTCGGTTACATCTTCATCGCTTTGTGCAAATAGAGAATCTATATTACTAAGTATACTTTCACCCGATGTAGATTCAATATCTACATCTTCTTCAAAATCAGAAAAAAGGTCATCAAAACTGTCTTCAAATAATGATGATTCTTCGGTATCAAGAGAAACTTCTTGTTGTACTGCATTTGAATATTGCAAAAGTTCGCGAACTAATTGTGGGTCGCCAAGAATAATTCTATTAAAGGGTTCACTTGAAGAAGGATAGTTAAAACTTCCGGCATAAATACCTTGTCTAATTCTAAAGCTTCCATCGGTGTAGGCATTTAACTGAATATTTTCACCTATGGTGAGTGGTCTATTCAGAGAATTTTCTATTTGCTTAGTAAGTGTACTATTGAGTAAAAGACCCTTATTTCCAGGTAAAAGCATATTTAAAGATTCTTTTGGTATTTCTACATTACTAAAAACTTCAAAATAAGATTCTGCATCTATACCGAAAATAGGTACCGTATAGGCCTTTTTTTGTATTTCTAAGCGTACAGCAGCACTAATAATGGGTGTATACTCTAGAACATCATTGTAGCTATCGAGTTTTTCAGATAATGGTAAGAACGCTTGTAATTGATCAACGGGTTCATAGTCTGAAACCAGTGGCATTTCGTAGCCAAAAATACTATTGATTTTTTCTGAGTTTTCACTTATTAGAAAGCTTGCCGTAAGATTATTTGTAAATAAGGAACGCAAACCAGCATTAGTTTGCTCAAATATGGCATTTGCAACAAAAACTAATAATGACACAATAGTAATTAACAATGCAAGAACAAAGGTTTTTCGCTTATTGCGTAATAGATTTTTTATTGCTAATGAAAGAATATACATGTATTTCCTTATATGGTATGCACATAGATAATACGTGCAACATTAAAAAAGTATACCATACATGTAAAGCTTGGGTCAAGTAGCGTGAAAGGGAGCATATTTACATGTTTTTTTTAAGAAAAAAAATCACAGAATATTATTTTCATGGTATAATACGTGTAGGATTGTTTATGAAAAAGCAAGTTACTGTTTTGACAACATATGCTCTATTCTTTTTTCTCATTTCGCTTGTAATAGTTGGTGACTTTACACTTGAGTCGCTCGTTCTGTGTGCATTGATAAGTATTGTTTCAGCTATTGGAGCTTTGGTTGCATTTAAAACACCAACAAAACTTGACATACATATTTTAGACTATCTCCAGTTTGCAATAAAAGTGATTACATCCATATACACAAGTACCTTTTCGACAGTTGCATGCTACATTCGTAAAAAAGGTAAAATACCAACAGCTATTGAAACAATCCCTCTGTGCACAAAAAGCGGTTTTGCAAGGCTTTTTATTTGCCAGTCTATTACCTTAACCCCTGGTACAGTGTCAATAAACAGTAAAGCAGGTTCTGTTACTGTATTAAAAATAAAGACAGAAAGCTTAGATGATGCCAAGAAATTTGATGCAATCCTAGGAAAAAATGTATGATAGATACAGTATTTTTTATTGTTCTTACATTAATTTTTCTTATTCTTATTTGTAGTAGCTTAAAAGGTCCAACACTGTGGGATAGGATTTTAACGGCCAATTTGTGTTCTAGCATTGCGGCTATGATAATTGTACTATATGCTGTTATAACAAATATTGCATACTTTATTGATGTTGCACTTGTTTTCGTCTTGGTTGGTTTTGTAGGCACACAATTTTATGCAGCCTTTATTTCGCGATTTGGGAAGTTTTAAGGGATTGATAATGAATATAGTTGCACATATTTTAATTGCATTTGGGATTGTTCTCTGCCTTATTGGAAGTATTTGTATTTTTTTTACAAAGAACTTTAAGCAAAAGCTTCTTCTTTGTTCAATAATTGATTCATGCGGATTTTTAACATTTTCTATTGGTATAATGATGCGAACAGGATTTTCAATTATGACACTTAAAGTATTACTAGTAATTCTAATAGCTCTTATTATTAATCCTATTACAACAAATAAAATTGCTTATAGTGCATTTTATCATAAAAATAAAGAGGAAGACGCATGAGTATATTATATAATTGTTTATTAGTCATGCTGGTACTTCTCTCTGCTACAATTATTTTTACTCGAAAACTCAGAGTTGCAATAATTCTTTCTGGGTCTTGCTCGATGATAGCTGCGCTCGTGTACATGTTTTTAGCAGCACCTGATGTTGCATTGGCAGAAGCGATAATCGGTAGTACCCTTTCTACCATCATTTTACTTTCAGGAACGCAAAAATACAGGGTGTGTACCGTATGTGCACTCCCATCGGATACAAAGATGGAAATGAAACTATGGTCAACAATTAATAGATGTGCTGCAAAAAAAGAACTAGAGGCAAACCTCGTTCACGTTAAAACTCAAGATGAACTTCATGATCACTTTTACGACATTGGATATAAACTGGATGAAAAGAATATCATTTTATTCGGTGAGCAAGACAGTTATTTTATGCAAGATGTATTTGTCGATATTACAAAAGATTTTCCAAATGCCGATATTTCGATTCAAAAGCCAATTGCGAGGAAAATATAATGTTACGAAAAGGGATACTATTTACCATTCTTTTATGTATTCTCGCACTTTGTATCTATGCAAGTATTTTTTCTAATGAATATGAAGCAAAGGCGCTTATGGAAAACGTATTATCTAACTATAAAAATACTGGTGCATTAAATGCAGTAACGGCTGTATATTTAGATTACAGGGTTTTTGATACGCTTTTTGAAACATTTTTATTACTTGTATCAACGTTGGGCTTAAGTCAATTTTTAAGGCTTGAACAAACAGAAAGAATACACGTTGAATCTGACAGCCATGATGAATACAGGCCATCAACTATTGCAACAAGTGCCCTCCATCTTATTTTACCGCTTTTTATTATTTTTGGCATTAGCATTACTGCCTTTGGTCCAAACACTCCTGGTGGAGGTTTTCAAGGTGGGGCTGTTTTGGCTGTACTAATTATGGCTCTATATTTAACAGATAGACATATGAACCTACCACTACTCATTTTTGAATCTTTGGAAAAAATTATATACATTCTATTTTTACTACTTGTATCGATATACTTTTTTATGTATATGAATGCAGGTCACTACTCTCGCATAATGTACATGATTTTTAGTAATGTACTTATTAGTTTTAAAGTATTTATGGGTTTAATTATAATTTTTTTGCGTTTAATTGGACAAAGTCAACATAGAACAATGGGAGATGCGTATGAGTAGCACAGAGATTTGCTCCCTTATACTTTTTTTTCTTGGCCTCTACGGAGTTATTGCAAGAAGAAATATAATTAAAACGATTATATCAATTGGTATTATGGAAATTGGTGTTATACTTTTTTTCTTATCAATTAATTACACTTTTGGTGCTAAGCCACCCATTGGAGAGCATTTACAATCCCCAGCAGATCCCGTACCGCAAGCGTTAATGATTACAGCCATAGTTATAGGCATTGCCGTTACTGCAGTTTCTATGTCCATGTTTATTGGACTTTATCACAAATACGGAACAACAAACTGGAAAAAAGCTCGTAAAGCTCGTACTAGAGAGGACGTGTAGATGATTCTTGCTCTCCTCATTTTTGTTCCAATTCCTATAGCTCTTCTCACCTATTTACTAAATACTAAGATTACGCGTTTAATAGCAGGGCTTTTACAACTCATTGTACTTTCACTTAGTTTTTATATTTTTGTGTTCGTTAGATATGGAGGGGGAGATATTCATCTCTTTGCTGGCTCTATTGATAGCCTAAGCGTTCACTTAGTAGCTAATAATCTTTCATCTTTATTTGTTTTGCTAAGCGCTTTTATTTTTACGATATCTTTTTTATATACTTTAACACGAGAAACAACACATGGTCTTTTTGTATTTTTGCTGTTTTCTCTTCAAGCACTCATAATTACAGCCTTTTTATCAGACGATATTTTTAATATATATTTAGTGCTTGAAATAAGCTCAATTCTGTGTTCTATGTTGATTTTATATAATAGAACTAATAGGTCATTGTATGATGGACTTATATATCTATTAACCAACATGGTTGGTATGCTTTTTTTCTTAATGGGAATTGGGTACCTCTATAAAATATTTGGAGAACTAAGTCTTACAAAATTAGCTCCATTAGTTTCACAAGTCGATAAAAAGCAAGTTCTAGCGCTACCCTACGCATTTTTATTAACGGGCGTTTCCCTGAAATGTGCTTTTTTGCCACTTCATGCTTGGCTACCAAAAGCGCATGGAACACCAGGAGCCCCTGCAGTTGTTTCTGCAATACTATCTGGTGTGTATGTAAAATGTGGTATATACCTTTTTATGAGAATACGAGAAATGTTTTTACCTGTAATTAATACTGATAGCTTTTTTCTTGTTATAGGTTTTGCGACAGGTCTAATTGGTATTGTATTAGCACTACTTCAAACCGATATTAAACTCATTCTAGCCTATCATACTATTTCTCAAATAGGTTTAATACTTATAGGACTTAGTTTAGGTAATGAGTATGCTCTTAGTGGTGCAATTTTACATATTGTAAACCATGCATTTTTTAAATCCCTTTTATTTCTTTGTGCTGGCATTCTAATAAAGAATTATGCAAGTCGAAATGTATACGCTATACGTGGTGTATTTAAACAAATGCCCGTTTTATCAATGTCGTTAATTGCAGGTATTTTAGGTATTACAGGGGCACCATTTTTTAATGGAAGCATCTCTAAATATTTTATTCAAGCTGGTGGCACTGAAGCTCTAGCACAGGGTTTAATTGTAAGCATTAACATAGGAACTGCGCTATCATTTGTAAAGTTTGGTTCAATGTTGTTTGGAAAAACAAAGAAAAACGATTTTGAAAAAAATGATATTCCATCGGCAATTGCCTTATTGATCCTTTCACTTGCATGCCTTTTTACAGGAGTATTTGGAGAAGAGTTTATGTCTGTTGTTTTAGGATACTCATACTCTATTGATCTTTCAGGATATATTTCAAAAGCTATTGTTTGGCTTGCAAGTATAGCCTTTGCAGTCTTTGTATACAAATTCATTTTTTCAAAGTTGAATTTTTTTCATAAATCACATAACCCTGAACTTGAGTTTGGAACAATGAATTTGCTCACAGTACTATTCTTTGCTAGTCTTTTATCATTTGTACTGCTTTTGTAAAATGTTTGTAAACATTTCTTTTTTATACTATATTTTGCTTGTATTATCAATCATCATCCCCTATAATTATATATGACAGAAAAACTAGGAGTGAAAAGTGTTTAAACTTTCAAAAATCGAAAAATCATGGGTATTGTATGATGTTGGAAACTCGGCATTTATTTTGCTAATTACTGCAATAATTCCCATTTATTTTAATTACCTTGCAACAGAAGATGGACTAACATCGGTTGAATATCTAGCATATTGGAGTTTTGCATCCTCAATAGTTACAGGAATAGTGGCAATTGCAGGACCAATGCTTGGTGCTATTTCCGATAGAAAAAATATGAAAAACAACCTTTTTTTTATAAGTGTTTTATTGGGTGTGGCATCAGGAATTTTAATGGGGTTTATGCCTACATGGCTTAGCTTTTTAGTACTTTTTATTGTAGCAAAAGCAGCATGTCAATTTAGTTTTATTTTTTCAGATGCAATGCTTCCCGATGTAACTACAAATGATAGATTTGATATAGTTTCTTCCTACGGTTATGCATACGGTTATGTTGGAAGTTGCATTCCTTTTATTGTAGGTATTGCATTAATAATTTTTGGAGAAAGCATAGGACTCGGTATGATTCAAGCAATTCAAATTGCAATAATTTTGCATATGATTTGGTGGCTTTTGTTTTCTTTTCCTTTATTAAAAGATTATAAACAAAAGACTTATGTTGAAAGTATAGGAAACGCTTTTACACATGGCTTTATTGAAATAGTACAAACTTTTAAAAAAGTTGTACAAGATAAAAAAATCCTCTTGTTTTTACTAGCGTACTTTTTTTATATCGATGGCGTTTATACAATTATTTCACTGTCAACAGCGTATGGTTCAGCCCTCGGTTTAGATTCAAATCAATTAATTATCGCTCTACTTGCGACTCAGCTAATAGCATTCCCTTCAGCAATAATTTTTGGTCGCTTAACATCAAAAATAAATCCTGAATTAATATTGACAATTTGTATCATCGCATACCTTGGCATAGCACTCTATGCCATAGGTTTAAGCAACACAACAGAATTTTGGATTTTAGCAGTTTCAGTAGGTCTTTTCCAGGGGACTATTCAAGCACTTTCAAGGTCGTACTTTGCAAAGCTTATCCCAGCTGCGGATTCTGGAAAATATTTTAGTTTTATGGACATATGTGGAAAAGGCGCTTCATTTTTAGGTACATTTACTATTGGTATTGTAACAATGCTTACTGGACAGGAGCATTTAGGTGTTGCCGTAATTTCGCTCTTTTTCATTATTGGACTTATTCTTTTTAGAATGATGGTTAAAATTGGAAAAAATGAAGCATAGTTTTTAAAGGTTTAAGGGAGGAAGTTTTCCCCCTTTGCCCACAGCATTTGTTCGCATTAAAAGATGATTATCTTCGAACCTTTTAAGAAGATGTTTCAATATGTAAAACAATGTACGCTTACTACTAGTTACAAATCCCAATTAACACCAAATTGAACTGAAATGCCAGTACGTGATAAATTGCGACCTTTAATTTCAAGAAAACCTGTTAACATGTCTACTTTTTTTTCAGCATGTATACCATATTCAAGATACCATTTGACACTTTGCTCGGGAAGTAGTATACCATTGGCTGAAAAAGATTGATCCCCTAGCACATTCCAAGACCCTTGTATGCTTGTTCCAATTAGTAAAGTTTCATCAAGACTGTAATCTAGGGAAAGTGCAGGTGAAACAGTAATACCGTGAAAAGGTTTTGATGTAATAGATACACCTGCCGCATTGGTGTAGTCAAGTGTTTTTAAGAAGGTATAAGAGGATGTAACATTTGGAGTAAGTTCAAAAGATCTTTTAAAAAAACTAAAGGTATAACCAAGTGTTGCTACGAAACCTGCAGAAAGATTATTAAATTGTTCACTACCATACATGGTTCTAGCATTGCTTGTATCGAATCCACCATGTACACCAAGTTTAAGAAAAAAGTTATTAGTAAAATACTCGCCACTCACTCCGAGTATTACTGCATTTTGAAATGCAGTAATTCCTTCAAACTGAAAATAATTTCCAATGTAGAGAGCATCAAAAGTTACAGAAAATCTATCTATCTTTTCTGCAATTAAAAAATGAAGCGGAAGTCCGTAGCCAATGCGTTCTACTTCTGCTACATTACTTAAACTAAAAATGTCATAGTGAAAAAATGGTTGAACGCTTACATCATTTGAGTTATTCACTTGCCCAGACACAGTTTGATTGTAGGCAAAAAGACTGTTCATATATGAACCTGCTAACGAAACAATTGATGCAATTTGTACCGCAGGATTAAAGCCAACATTTTCATTGGTAAACAACAAAGTTCCATGGCTTTGTAATTTAGAATCATCAACCGCTAAAAATTTGTAAATTGGCTCGTAACGATACTTTGCTTCCTCTGCTATGGACAGATAATTATTGGTTTCTGCAATTTTTATTTCTGTGTTTTCATATTCTGTACTTCCAAGATAATTAATTTTAGAAATTACGATCGAATTACCATTGGTTGTTATAGAGTTAGTCGTAAAGGTATCTGAAGTTTTGTTTTCTAAGTTTACATCA
>CAYJHL010000044.1:0-12130 GCA_964369585.1 uncultured Treponemataceae bacterium
ATGAAGAAATTGATGAACTAAAAGAAGCCCACCAATCTGGCGACAAAGATCATACGGAAGAAGAAGCAGGTGATTTACTATTTGCCGCAGTAAACGTTATTCGACATATGGGAGTTGATCCAACAATAGCCCTTGCACACGCAAATGAAAAGTTTAAAAAGCGCTTTACCTACGTTGAAACAGAATGCAAGACTCAAGGCATTGAAATGAAAAAAGAAAATTTAGAAAAAATGGATGATTTTTGGAACAAAGCCAAGATAGTTGAGGGCTAGGGATTGTAGGGGCGGCGAAGCCGTTCGAGACTGCAAGGGTTTGCTCGCGGCAAACCCGCAGGCGAGAATGAAGCGATAGCGTAACCCCGAAAAGCCCGACCCGTAGAGCTCGTCGCCCTCGTCGAGCTCTACGAGGAGCCCCCGATTAATTAACACTAGATTTTTATCGCAAAATATGCTATATTATACTCATACCACATTAAGGAAATTACATGACTTTTACACAAAGACCAATCTATGAAAATAAAGATACAGAAGAAGAAAAACAAAATGCAGATGCTTTAAGCTTAAAATTCTTAAAAACACGCCAAATTCTTTTAACCGGTGAAATAAACAAAGCCTTGGCAGAAAAAATTATTCGCCAACTTTTAATATTAGAAGCTGACAACAATGACCCAATTTACGTGTACATAGACTCACCAGGAGGAGATGCTGATGCAGGATACGCAATTCTTGACATGATTCGTTTTATCAATGCACCTGTATACACGATTGGTATGGGACTTGTAGCAAGTGCAGGTGCACTCATTTTACTTTCATCTCCAAAAGACAAACGCTTAGCACTTCCAAACTCACACTACCTCATTCACCAGCCATTAAGCGGCATTAAGGGTGTTGCAACAGAAATTGAAATTCATGCTCGTGAAATTGAAAAAATGAGAAGCAGAATAAATAAGCTTATTTCAGACGAGACAGGAAAGGCTCTTAAACAAGTTGAAAAAGACACCGACCGCGACTTTTGGATGGATGCAGAAGAAGCAAAATCTTATGGTTTGGTAAGCAAGATAATTTCGTCAAGGGACGAACTAAAATAAATATTTAATACAACACTTTCGGAGAAAAAATAATGGGAAAACCACTTGTAATTCAATCTGACTTTGGAACATGCGACGGTGCTGTGAGCGCAATGTATGGCGTTGCATATAGTGTAGACGAAAACCTTAAAGTTTTTGATCTCACACATGAAATTCCACAATTTAATATTTGGGAAGCTTCCTATAGGCTTATCCAAACCGTTGAGTTTTGGCCTGCAGGTACAGTGTTTGTTTCTGTTGTAGATCCAGGGGTTGGTTCAGCTAGAAAGAGTGTTGTAATACTTACCGAAAAAGGTCAATATATTGTAACGCCTGACAACGGAACACTTACCCACATCAAGCGCATTTTAGGCGTAAAGGAAGCTCGCGAAATTGATGAGTCTGTAAATAGACTTGCAAATTCTCACGAAAGCCATACCTTTCATGGACGTGATGTGTATGCATATACAGGTGCCAGACTTGCAAGTGGAGTAATATCATATGAAGAAGTAGGTCCAAGCATTGATGTTAACAACATTGTCGAACTACCTATAGTCGAAGCAACATTAACCGATAATGCTATACATGGAAGCATCGATGTACAAGACATTAGATTCGGAAGCCTTTGGACTAATATTCCAAGGACACTTTTTGCAACTCTAGGACTACAACATGGCGATGCAGTTGATGTAATTGTTAAAAACTCAACAAGAGTATACTACAGAAATCACGTTATTTTCATGAAGTCCTTTGCAGATGCCTATATTGGTGAACCACTGGTATACGTAAACAGCTTAGATTATATGGCACTTGCAATAAATCAAGGAAGCTTTTCAAAAGCCTATGATGTCGGAACCGGCACCGAATGGTCCATAACATTACAAAAGGTACAAAAATAATGGAACATAAAGCGCAAAATGACGTTGTAATAGAGTTTTCAAATTTCTCATTTCAATATTTTGCGCAATCAAAGCCAACGTTAAAAAATATTAACCTAAAGATATGTAAGGGTGAGAAAGTACTTATTGTTGGTCCAAGTGGAAGTGGAAAGAGTACCATTGGAAATTGCATTAATGGACTCATACCATTTTCATTCAAGGGTGAAATATCGGGTAATTTAAAAATCGGTGGAAAAGAAACACGCGATTTAGATATTTTTACATTATCAAAAAAAGTGGGAACCGTTTTACAGGATTCAGATGGGCAATTTATTGGATTAACTGTTGCTGAAGACATTGCTTTTTCGCTTGAAAATGATTGTGTTCCTCAAAGCGACATGCGCAGCATTGTAAAAAAAACTGCATCTCTTGTTAACATGGAACATCATCTCTCATCATCACCTCATGAACTTTCAGGAGGACAAAAGCAACGTGTTTCACTTGCGGGTGTTATGGTTGATGAAGTAGATATTCTTCTATTCGATGAACCCTTAGCCAATCTCGATCCAAAGACAGGTCAGACAGCGGTAGAGCTAATAGATGATATCCATAAAAAATTAGGCAAAACAATTGTAATTATTGAACACCGTTTAGAAGATGTATTACATTGCGATATAGACAGAATTATTGTTATGGACAATGGTATAATACAAGCGGATATGAGTCCCGATGAGCTTATGGAAACCCAATTACTTCCAACATTTGGAATACGCGAACCATTATATGTAACTGCTCTTCGGTATGCGGGAATACCTATTTCAAAAGATCTACGTGCAGGTAGAATTGAAACATTACAAATAGAAACCGTAAAAAAAAGTATAATTGATTGGAATACAGCCCAACAAAAAAAATCCAAAAAAGAGTTTACAAAAGAGATACTTCGTGTAGAAGACCTTGGATTTAAATATAGTGCAAAAGGGCGAACCATATTACATGATGTAAGTTTTACCATCCATGAAGGTGAAATGCTCAGTATAGTTGGCTCAAATGGAGCTGGCAAAAGCACATTAGCTAAAATTATTTGTGGTATCGAAAAAGGAAACTCTGGTAACCTCTTTTTGCATAATGAAAATATGAAAGACATGAGCATTAAGGAGCGTAGTGAAAAGATTGGCTATGTAATGCAAAATCCTAATCAAATGATATGTAAGCCAATGATTTTTGATGAAGTTGCCTTAGGACTACATTTTAATGGTGTTGGTGAAAATGAAATAAAAGAGCGCGTTGAAAAAACACTTGAAATATGTGGTCTACTTCCATTTATTAATTGGCCTATATCGGCTTTGAGTTATGGGCAAAAAAAGCGTGTAACCATTGCATCGGTACTAGCAATGAACCCAAGCCTCATACTATTAGATGAACCAACGGCAGGACAAGATTATAAGCATTATACAGAAATTATGGAGTTCTTAAAAGAACTAAATGAGCAAGGCGTCACCATCTTACTTATTACTCATGATATGCACCTCATGCTTGAGTATACTGCAAGAGCTATTGTGCTTAGTGAAGAAAAAATACTATTAGACTCAAGTGCAGTTGAAGCTCTTACTAGAGAAGATATTACTAATACAGCAAGCTTAAAATTGACTTCATTATATACACTCGCGCAAAAGGCCGGGATAAAGGATGAACAAACTTTTGTCCAAAGTTTTATTGATTATGAAACCCAAAACATAAAAACATTGGGGGCTGCAAAATGAAAACAAAGTTATTCGATTACATAGAACGCGATAACATTATTTTTAACCTTTCTGGTGTTACTAAACTTGTATGTTTATTTCTATCGACGTTTTCTGTTATGTTTTCATTTGACATTAGATTTGTTTTAGTAATACTTATTTTTTCTTTTATCGTATTAAAAATTTCTGGAATAACACTTTCTCAAATAAAACTTATGGTTATCTATGCATCCTTGTTCATTACGCTTAACTTTGTTTTTGTCTATTTATTTAGTCCTACCTATGCTACAGAAATTTACGGTACAAGCACAGTACTTTTTTCTATTTGGGGAAGATACATTGTAACTCAAGAACAACTTTTGTATCAAGTTACCCAAGCATTAAAATATTTTTCACTTGTTCCTCTTGGTTTAATTTTTTTATTATCTACTAACCCAAGTGAATTTGCATCATCCATGAATAAAATTGGAATTCCTTATAAGGCTTCATACGCTTTTTCACTTACACTACGTTACTTTCCTGACCTTATTCGAGACTATGGAAATATTTCAGTGGCACAACAATGTAGAGGACTTGACTTATCAAAAAAAGCAAAGTTTACAACTAGAGTAAAAAACATTATGACAATTTGTATTCCACTTGTATTTTCTACCATAGAAAGAATAGATACCATTAGCAATACAATGGATTTAAGAAGTTTTGGTAAATCGAAAAAACGCACATGGTATGTTTCAAAAAAAATACAAAAATCAGATATTGTTTCAATGATAATTTGTTCTTTATTTTTTCTTTGTTCTCTCTTTTTATCAATTTTTATAAATGGATCAAGATTCTATAACCCCTTTTTATAAAAACCACTTCTAATAAAAACAAATATTTAAAAAGTGTCATAAAATAACAAAAAGTATCTTGACAGTACTTTCATATTTAGACTACAATAATATATAAAGATTTGTGTATTCGTACATGTTTCTCATATACTTTGGAGGTGATTATGAAAAAAATGTTTTCTGTATCAACAAAAACATTTGTAGCAATTGGATTAGGAGCAGCATTATTCACACTGCTCTTTATGTATGTAAAAGTACCAAGCTTTATTCCAAACACACAGTTTCAAACTGCATATGGTGTAGGCGCATTTTTTGCAGCACTTTTCGGCCCCATAGCTGGTGGATTAATTGCACTTATTGGGCATGCTCTGTCTGATACTGTTCAATATGGTTCAGCTTGGTGGAGTTGGGTAATAGCAAGCTTTTTAGCATGCTTTTTAACAGGTTTTGCATATCCTCGTCTAAAAGCAGATGAAGGAATCTTTACAGCTAAAGATGCAATTATCTTCAATGTAATTCAAGTAGGTGCGAACGCTATATCATGGATTATTATTGCTCCATTATTAGATATACTTATTTATGCAGAACCAGCAAACAAAGTTTTTGCACAAGGCTTATTTGCAGGACTAGCAAATGCAATTTCAATGGGTGTCTTTGGTACACTATTAATTTTTGCATATGCAAAGGCAAAACCTAAAAAAGGTAGCTTATAGTAGTTAATTGCTAACATACAAAAGGCTTTGAAACCATTTGGTTTCAAAGCCTTTTTTTGTAATTATAACAATGTATTTAATCAACTTCTTCAACGTCAATTCGCAGTGACCGATTTTTCCATTCCCACCCAGCAAGACCAATACTTCCAAGCAGCAGAATAACACCAATTGCGCGGATAAATACAAGTGCAATTTCTCCAGGCATTAAAAATAATAACACTGCAAGCGATGCACTTGCAATTATTTCGGTCGTCAAGACTTTTGTTGAAATACCGGCTTCTTTTAATCGCGATAAACTTATAAACTCTGCAAAAGAAGAAAGCAAAAGGTATGCTGCTAATACATAGATCATGACAGTCCAAATAATTCCAGCTAAAACAAGAGGTAACGTTATTGCAGCAAGCCCCACAGCAATACTTGCAATGGCTCGAATTGTAACGATACGGTTAAAGTTTATTTCTGTGATAAGAGGCCTGATACTTATAAAATTATAGATTCCATTTCCAAGTGAAAATACACCTAAAATTATTACCGTAACTTTTAGCCATGCTTCTGGGGAAATAATCATCATTAAAGCAATAGCAAAAACAAGAAAACTCGTTCCGATTATAGATTTACGCATTCTTTTCTCCTTACCTATGTATTGTACTCGTTATTATGGATTTTTGCAAGAAAAAAGTATTTTTTTATGCCATGAGCTAGCAAATATACGTAATAGTTTCAACCTTTTTTTCTGCCCTCTTACCATACAAAAATAAAATGCTAGTAGGTTGTTTTTCATAGGAAAATGGATTTATTGAAAACGATTCAAAGCTTGAATTTGCGTATGACTCTCTAGTGCTCTTCATTTCAGTATGGTTTGTTAGTGCTGTGTGATGCAAGTCTTTATCATAATGAAGCGTAAAGCACTCAGGGAACACAGAGGTTTTTCCCATATAAAAATAATCAAAGCGTAAAAGTTCCGTAAGTATTTCGACTTCAGTTTGCCTAGTTTGTATAAAATAATCATAAAGCAATGAAAAAAGGGTACTAGTTTTATGTTGAATATCAAACACCCCCTTTTCCTTAAAAAACAGTGAAATAGAACGAAAAACTGAAAAAGCATTATCACAATTGTTTAAAATATATTCGAATGTCTTTTCAAAATAATGCGAATTATAATACCAATCCAAAACTGTCTCAAAGTCATGTAAAAAACATAAGTCGTCATACGACATCCATGGACTTTGTAATACTTCATGAGGGGGATGTGAAAACCATTCATAATCGGTATTTAATGCATATTCTTCCATTTTTGTTCCAGAAAGAATTTTTAAAAAACCGAGTTGAAGCATATCAGGCTTTAATGCAAGAACAAAGTTAAATGATTTTTCAAACTCTACCAGAGATTCATGAGGCAAACCTGCGATAAGATCTAAATGACTGTGAATTGTTTTTGGAATACGCGCTATATTTTTTGCTAAAATATCTAAATTTGAAGGTCTTTTAATTTCTTGTAGCGTTTTTTCATTAGTACTTTGAACACCTATTTCAAATTGCATTACACCTTTTTGTACGGTTTCTAGGTACTCTAAGGCTTTTTCGTCTAGATGCTCGGCCGAGATTTCAAAGTGAAACATAGTATAACCATTATGATGGTTTACAATATACTTCCAAATAGAAAGGTATCGCTCAGTATTTAAGTTAAATGTTCTATCAACAAACTTAACAATTTTTACTCGTGCATCTAAGAATTTTTGCAAATCTTCATATACTCTATCCAAGGGCATAAAGCGAACACTTTTTTCAATTGATGACAAACAATACGAACATGAAAAAGGACACCCTCTTGAAGATTCATAATAATATAATTTATAATCGGGTTCTGAAAAATCTATATAGGGGAAGGCTAATTGAGCCATATCTAGCGGAGGTCGCACTCCCCCATAATGGATTATTCCTTCTGAAGTTTTTGAATAAACGCCCTGTATAGAGCAAAGAGCTTTTAAAAAGGTTTCACTAGATTTTTCCGCAGATGTTAAAAAATTATTGAATACCTCTGTAAGTTCTAATACAGTTTGTTCTCCTTCACCTTGTAAAATAAAGTCGATGTTTTCATTGGAAGAAAGAAGGAACTCAGCCCTATACGATACATCAGGTCCTCCCATTCCAATAATAAGAGAGGGAAAAACTTTTTTTAGCTCTCGAGCAACTTCAAATACTAAACGTGTATTCCATACATATACGGAAAATATTACAATAGAGGGCTTGTGCGATACAATACCGCGAAGAATATCCCTAGCAAAATGTGCTATAGTCCATTCCTCAAACTGTAATATAGTAGCGGAAATTTTTGAATGTTTTTTTACATATTCAGTAATTGAACGAAGAGCAAGATTTGTATGGTTATAGCGAGAATTTATCGCTGTTAATAATATACTCATTATACTATGGGAAAATGGTAAAATTTAATGAAAGAGAAAAGCAGTGGTCATACGTTCCTCCGCGAGGCATCAGTCTATAAGAACCTTCTACATTGGGAGCAAATCTACTGCCCTGATACGAAAAATCATACCCTGCATTCAGTCGAAATCCATTACCCCAAGGAGTTGTTGTTGAACGAGAATCAGTATCACCAGGGACTTGCACAAAATTTGTTCTAGCACCAAGAACATAGTCAACACCTACATTAAACCCAGCAAGGTTTGGATAGACTCTAACACCTGTAAAAAGACCATAATCTAAGCGATTAGCATGTGAATCAGAGCCAAGCAAAAAATCTGATACAATAATCCCACCAGACAATAATCTGATTCTCTCATCGAGTTCTATGCCTACACCGAGTTCTCCAGAGAGAATAAATCTTCTCCCGTCTAAATTTCTTACAAGTTCATTTTCTTCGATTACTTTTTCATCGCCATAAGCAACTGCTGCTGTTCCTACATCCCAATACCATAGAAAAAAATCTTGACCTTGAGAGAAAAGAGACATTACAGAACAAGCAAAGAATAATAGTGCGCTTATTATACCATACTTATATTTGTTAGTACGCAATTTTTTGTTCATTATACACCCTTTATTCATATACTTGTGTGAGCTTTATGCAAGCTTTTACATTGTTTCCAAAAATGGGACTAAAATAAGATTCATAGCATTTTTGAGTACTATTAATGTACACTTTGCTAACTCTAAACGAGCTACCTTTAGATCGTCCTGTTCTGCACTTAAAATAGGGCAATCATGATAGAATCTACTAAATGCCTTTGCAACATCATAGGTATAATTTGCAACTAAACTCGGATCTAGATTTTCTGCACCTCTATGTACTATTTTAGGGAACATTTCAAGAATTTTTACTAGTTCCCATTCTGCATCATGCTTCAGTAGCGCATACTTAATCTCACCGTCATTAGTATCAAGACCACTATCAGATGCTTTTTTTAAAATTGATGAAATCCTTGCTCCCATGTATTGTAGATAAGGGCCGGTATTTCCATTGAATGATAGCGACTCTTTAGGGTTAAAGGTCATGTCTTTTGTAGGACTTGTTTGAAGTAAAAAATAGTGCAGAGCTGCAAGGGATACTTTTTCACCGACTTCAGAAACGTCGCCTACTGCATTTTCTCTACCTTTTTCATTAATTTCCTCTATTGCACCATCACGTAATGCATCTATAAGATCATCAGCATCAACAACGGTACCTTCACGGCTTTTCATTTTTCCTTCAGGTAGGTTAACCATCCCATAAGAAAGATGGAATAATTGGTCAGCCCATGCATAGCCAAGCTTTTTCAAAATATAAAATAAAACAGTAAAGTGGTAATTTTGTTCGTTTCCTACCACATATACTAGTTGATTAAAATCCCAGTCTGTATGTCTATATATTGCAGTTCCAATATCCTGAGTCATATAAAGAGCCGTTCCATCTTTTCGCAAAAGAACTTTTTTATCGAGATTAATTTCTGCCAAATCGACCCATACAGAGCCATCTTCTTCTTTATAGAAGATTCCATCTTTTACACCTTGTAAAATCTCTTCTTTACCTTTTAAGTATGTTTCGCTTTCGAAGTAGAATTTATCAAATGAAACACCGGTTCTTTCATATGTTTGCTTAACACCGCTAATAGCCCAGTCATTCATCGTTCGCCAAAGAGAACGAACTTCATCATTCCCATTTTCCCATTCAACAAGAAGATTTTGTGCTTCTTTTTCGGCCTCAGGGTGTTCAGTACTATAGGTGTTATATTCTACATAGCAATCACCAACAAAACGGTCACTTTTTATACCAAGGCTTTCTGGAGTATCACCTGTTTCAGCATGAAATTTTTGATATGCCAACATTGACTTACAAATATGAACGCCACGATCATTTATAATATTAACTTTATATACATCAGCACCAGCTACTTTTAATAATCGAGAGCAGCTTTCCCCTAAGGCATCATTCCTTAGGTGCCCAAGATGAAGTGGTTTATTAGTATTTGGACTTGAAAATTCAATCATTACGCGTTTTCCCGATAAGGGTTTTAGCCCTTCATCGTCAAAACTTCCATATGTCTTATCTTGTGAATGAATTTTACTAAGAACAATTTTTGAAATTAATGTTTTGTTTAATTTTACATTTACATATGGTCCAACAGCAATAAAACTGCCTAATTCGCCTGCTTCGCAATCATTTTGAACCATTTTTGCAATTTCGCCAGCAATTTGGGGAGGTCCCATCCTAAAAGCTTTTGCAAAGGAAAACATAGGTATCCCAATATCACCCATTTCAGGGTTTGGTGGTATTTCAATTGTTATATCAGTTGTTAATATAGCATGTACGGAAAAACCTGCTGCAGTAAGATCTATTTCTTTTTGTTTTGCAAGTAATGTTAATGTTGAGGCAATAGCGCTTGCACATGTTGTGCGAACATCTGCCATTGTAAGCGGAGTTTTATTTTCTGTCATAGTTATACATACCACATCAAGGCTCTAATGTCAAGGGATGACAAAAGGCCTTGAATAGTACGGATAGTTTATACTTTTTTTTGCTCAACTTCTTCTGCAGAAGGAATTGAACTTTGAGCACCTTTTCTTGAAACAGTGATAGAAGAAGCTCTATTTGCATATTCTACTGCTTCAAGAAGTCCTTTATCCTTTGACAGTTGTATGGCAAAAGCTGCTGTAAAAGTGTCTCCGGCGGCCGTAGTATCAACTACTTTCGCAGGGGATGCAGGAAGTTTTTTTATTCCTGTTTCATCAGAGTTAATTAAAAGCCCTTCTGGACCAAGTGTTACAATTACAATTGGAACACCCTTTTTCCTGAGTTTTTCACTACCTGCTATATAATCACTCACCTCTTCACCTAAAATTTGAGAAAACTCTGTTTCGTTAGGTTTAATAACATCAATATAGTTAAAAAGTTCTTCAGGAAAAACTTTTGGTACAGGTGCAGGATCAAGGATAACCATTTTATTATGTTTTTTAGCACACTTTGCTGCTTCTAAAATAACATCAAGTGGTATTTCCATTTGCATAATAATAATATCAGAGTTTTTTATTAGTTCTTCATTTGCATGTATATCTGAAATAGATAGCTTTTTATTAGCGCCAGGCAATACAATAATACTGTTGTTTCCTTGAGCATTTACAGGAATCCATGCTATCCCAGTTGCAGTATCTTTTTTTACTAAAAGCTTGGAAACATCCACATTTACAGAACGTAAACTTTTTCGCTCAAGGTCGGCATATGCATCGTCTCCTACAGCCCCAAGCATAGTGACATTTCCACCAAGTCTTCCGACTGCATATGATTGATTTGCACCCTTTCCGCCTGCTACATATTCTACGTCTGTATCAGCAAGAATAGTTTCTCCAGTAACAGGAATATGATCAACACTTACGACCATATCAACATTTAAACTACCAATTACAAGTATTTTTTTCACTATTTTCTCCAAGAGTATTTTAGCATAAATACATATATTCAGCTAGTATTTTTTTTATAAAAATAAAAAAAAACTCCCCTTTCAGCTTATGAAAAGGGAGTCTCCATTCTTTCAGTCCATATTATAAAAGATTAATATTTTCCGTATAATGGACCGTAAGTATCGCAAGCTCTGTAGTCTTGACCTTCTTTATCCATACCAAATGCATTCCATGCAGCAGGTCTAAAGATTTTCTCTTCTTCAACATTATGCATACATACAGGTATTCTAAGCATAGAACACATACTAATTACATCAGCACCAATATGTCCATAACTTACTGAACCGTGGTTTGCACCCCAGTTGTTCATTACGTCATACGCAGTTTTGAATGCGCCTTTACCAGTTACTCTTGGAGCAAACCAAGTACATGGCCATGTGTAGTCTGTTCTTTTCCAAAGTTTGTCAGTTACTTCATCTGGAAGTTTAACTGTCCAACCTTCAGCAATTTGCATAACAGGACCTTGTCCATGAATAAGGTTAAGACGAATCATTGTTACAGGCATTTCAGCTTTTGTTGAAAATCTTGATGAGTACCCGCCGCCACGGAAATAACCTAAGTTTGCTGAACTCCAAGTTGTTGCTTCTAAACAAGCTTTTTGATCTTTTTCTGTCATTTCCCAGAATGGTTTTAATACAGGGTTTCCTGCATCATCTTTTATTTCACCACAGAAATCAATACAACTTGCACCTGAGTTAATAAGGTGTATAAAGCCACCTGCTTCTTTTGCTTTTCCAACAATGTCATAACCAGATGCTTTTTTAATTGCTTCAGGGCTCCAGTATGTTCTAACATCACTAAACATTTGAGGAGTATTTGTAAGAAGTTTTCCAAACATCATACAGGCACCATTAAGAGCATCATTTTCGGTAGCTAATACCATTGGCTCACGAGGACCTTCCCAGTCAAATGATGTATTCATCATGGCTTCAGGGAAGTCTGCATTTGGATAGAA
>CAYJHL010000045.1:0-11963 GCA_964369585.1 uncultured Treponemataceae bacterium
ATAGCAAATAAATGCTATGAGAATGTTTATTGCATCCTTTGTCATTTTTACTCCTCATAATATGTTATTATTTGTAGTAACATTATAAAAGGAATAAAAAAAATCGTCAAGATAGAATGTATCTATTTATAGAAACTTTAGTGCTTTTTTTAACTATAGTTACCGTAACACATATGATTCAATTTGTTCTGTGATACTCGGATATGGTACATTTTTCAATAATAAGGCTATAAAATCATTTTCACATAGTGGTTTTGAAAAATAGTACCCTTGAATAATGTCACATCCCATATCTTGTAGTATGGTAACCTGTTCTTTTGTTTCAACGCCTTCAGCAACTAATTTTAGGTCTAAGTCTTTTGCCATTGCAATTACAGCCTTAACCAAAGCAAACCTTTTTTGACAGTTAAATCCACAGTCTAAAAATGCCTTATCCATTTTTAATACATCAACAGAAAGGGTTGCAAGCCTATTAAGTGATGATGCGCCTGCACCAAAGTCATCAAGCGACACAGAAAAACCTAAGCTTCGGAAAAGCGATACTTTTGCTGCTAGAATATCTTCTTGGTTTACCATAGCACTTTCAGTTACTTCTAGGTCAATTTCACCAGGACTTACCTTATACTTTGCAAGTATATCTATAAGACGTCTCACTGTTTTTGAATACAGAACCGTGTGTCCTGAAAGGTTTACCGAAATAATTGGCATATTCATAAAACCTCTGTTTTGGCTAATAAACCTACACACCTCTTCAAAAACATAGCAATCAAGTTCAAAAATAAAGCCAGTTGCTTCAAAAAGTGGAATAAAAGCATCAGGGTATATTGGGTTTTCACCCATTGGATTCCAACGTACTAATGCTTCAGCCCCTTGTATCGTTAAATCTTCTAACTGTACCTTTGGCTGATAAAACACAACAAATTCTTTATCTCTTAATGCCCCTTCCATCCTAAATAATATTTCAGTGGTAACATCTTGATGCTTTTTCTCTTTTGGGGTGTACTCTATAAAGGTACTTTTTACAACGCCCTTGCCTAATACCCGAGCCCTATTTGCATTATCAATCATTACATCGCATACTTCATGGGGCCGTTCAATTAAATATTTTCCAACAGATAAATGAACTGGATAGTTTTCACCAATAATACTTGCTAACCCTGGTTTTATTACATGTCTCCAAATATCTTTTAAGTCAATATCACTTTCTCTCCTTTGAAAAATAAGTATTTTATCGGCAGAATCTTTACCAATGTACGTATGTTCCCTAATTGGATTTTCACTTATGTTTACATTTGTCCGTATTGAATTTTGCTTATTTGTTAAGGCAGCCCCAAGTGTTAGAGCAAGTATTTTTGCAAGTGTTGCAAGTACCTTATTTCCAGCTTCTCTTCCAAAAGTTTTATTTATATTTTTAAAGTGGTCTATGTCAATCGATATTACTTCATACTCACCACCTTTAGCGGTCTTTAATACTTTTCGCATATGATTTTGAAACATGTACAGTGATGGTAGCCCTGTAACTTCATCATAGTTAACCACTGCAAGAATTGCTTCATAATTTTTCTTTTGAGTGTAAAAATAATACACGGCAATTATCAAAATAATAGAACCCAATATTCCAATTACGGTTTGAAGATTTTCAATAATTAAATCTAAAAAGCTCACTCTCGGTAAAAATAGTGTTCTTTCATGAAGGGTTATCTCTTCAATTGCTTGAGTTGATAAATCTCTAGACATTATGTTAAATAGCGACAAGTAACCTGTAGGCAGTTCTTTTGATATAAATAAATGAAATGGTAATTTAATTCTTGTAACATAGAGAGAATAGCCTTGAGAGCCCAATCGTGCAAGGGCATAATCGCTTCCGTTACTTGTTAAAAACATTCCATCAATTTCTTTTTTTCTAAATCCACGTAAAAGGCTTTCAAGGTTTTCATATGTTTTGATAGTTGTACCCGGAAAGGTTGATTGTAGTAAGTCATAATTAAATATGTTGTAGTGAATAATTCCAACGTTAACATCTCCAACCGATTTTGTAATTTGTTCGGTGAGGTGGTTTTGGGTAAAAAGTACAATTTGCTGTTGGGTGTATGCCTCAGTGTAATTGTAATATTGGGTGTACTCACTTAATATACCTGTCATTGTAAGAATAATATCAAAGTTCTTAAAAGTTTCATCTACAGTTTCAATATTAGCAATTGGAACATACTTAAGCGAAAAATGGTGTTTTTCTGCAAGTGTGTTGAGTATTTGAACGTTTATACCTTGTGCACTGCCGTCCGAAGCTGTGTATTGGTACGGTTGATGATTTGCAGCATATCCAACAGTAAATTCTTTCCCCTGTAGTAGAGCACCTTGTTCTGGGGTAAGTGCATAATCAAATGATTCTATATAGTCAAAATATTCATCATATATTCGCTCATAAAATCCATGTTCTGCAATTTTTACCTTTTGTAGTGCTCTATCTATTTCATCCAAAATGGGCTTGTTTTGGGGTAACGACATAAAGCGAAAATCTACGGTTCCTAAATTTGCTATTACTTTAAAGTCTTTTGCAAAATCTCTACCCGATGAGGAACTTGTAGCTAAATAAAAATCTGCAGAATGTTCAAGATAATCGCTGTATTCATTTGCAATTACATAGGTAACTGAAATATTATTTTCTTCTAGATAATCTTCTAAAAGGGCATTATAGGGATTCCCATCAAAAATCATTACCGACTTTCCATCTATGCTTTGGGGGTCATTATAAAATGCATCAGTGTTTTGATCGCTAACTAAAATAATTTCTGTGTTAACAAATGTTTCTTCTGTAAATGAAAATACTTCTGCACGGGTTGCTTCAAATCCAAGAGGACCTAGGATATCAATTTCACCACTTAGAATGGCTTGGGCAATATTTATATATTGTACTTCAACATATTCAAAAGTAAGGTCACTATAATGCTCAATGGTTTGAAATATCTCTATACCATAACCTTTTTTATCAATAGAGCTTTCATCTAAAATCATGTCAGTTACATCTATGTACCCAACACGTACTACATTAGAGTCTTTTGCTTGCATAGGTGTCATGCATAAAATGCACATAGACACAAGTATGCCCACTCGTTTCTTGATGCTCATTAGTATCTCCTCTATAGCTACACAGTTTAATATTAAAAAAATTCTGAGGATTTTCGTTTACACTTATTCTTTAAGTATACATGCGAAATTTTAACTTGTCAACGTATTTTAATGCATATAATAATGCCTTACATTACTCAAAAAAATAATAAAAAAAATAAAAAATGTTTAGTATTAGTATTGACATAAATTCATAAAAAATATATACTACTATTCGTTACGCAATCAGTTGTGTTAACAAATGCCGTTGTAGCTCAGTCGGTAGAGCAATGGACTGAAAATCCATGTGTCGACAGTTCGATTCTGTCCGACGGCATGAAAGCAAATCTCTTTGAGGTTTGCTTTTTTTTATGCGTATTTATCTTTATATGAGCAATTCTTATCTTGAACAATGTGAGATTATGCGATATAATTATAGAATGAAATGGGTAGTGTTTCGAGGAATCGGCGGCGACGAAGATTCAAAAAAAGTAGTGTCATATCTCAGAAAGAAGAAAGTTCGGTACAAGACTTTTAGATTCGACTTAGAGCATCTATCCGATCCAGACGATAAACACATGTCTAAAACAATAATAACACTTTGTGAAATACTTGCAGATGCAACGCATATTGTGTTAGTAAATATGAATCAAATACCAATTGTTGGAACATTTTTATATACGTTAGGACTAATTTCTCATAGTTCAGTTTCAGTATTTGTTGTGGGTGACCGCCCTGGTCTTCCTGCATGTTTAACCAATGGTTTTTTTCCAGCGTGTATTGATATAGACGAATTATATGACCGACTAGATAAATATTTCCCTATTTTTAAAGAAGAAGAGAAAAAAGAACTTGCACGCCATCAATTATTTAGCCTCAATATTCCTTTAAACGCCGACTCTTTTTCTCAATATATTTGTTCAGCTAACATCGAAGTGTGTGAACTTTTTATTGCTGCAGGAATGGATGTAAATTCTATTGATGCTGCTGGAACTCCAATGCTTGGAAATGCAGCACGAGTTGGAAACTTACAAATGGTGAAGTGGCTTTTAACAAAAAGTGCAGACATAAATGCCGTATCAAAAGATCGAGGTTACACAGCACTTATGGATGCCATTTGGAAAAATAAAGAAGACTTAGTTGGGTATCTTGTGGAGCAGGGTGCAGCCTTAGATACAATTAGTAAAGATGGCCAGCCAATAGCAGTGTTAGCAACTGGATCTGGAAATGCAGAAATATGTTCAATCTTGGCAAAAAATGGTGCAGATATTAATAAAAAAGACAATTTAGGAATGTCGGCATTAGACTATGCAAATCTTTTTAAAAACGAAGCACTCATTGAGGCGTTTAGTTCGGGGCAAAAATGAAACCTATAGTGTTTACAGGTGGGGGAACCGGGGGACACATTTATCCTGGATTGGCAATAGCAGACGAATTAAAAGCTATCTCTAACGAATATTCTATTATTTGGATTGGTTCAAATAATGGCAAAGATAAAAAAATGGTGCAAGCAAATGTTTCTAAAGATGGAACTAAAAGTTGTGACCGTTTTATAGCAATTCCTTCGGGAAAACTTAGACGATATTTTTCACTTCAAAACTTTATTGATATTTTCAAAATAGGCTTTGGCTTTATTGCTTCTATCATTATTCTCATAAAAGTAAAACCTCTTGTAGTATTTTCGAAGGGTGGCTTTGTAAGCGTTCCGCCTTGTGCTGCAGCAAAGCTGTTGGGTATTCCCGTATACACTCACGAGTGCGATTTTTCACCCGGACTTGCTACAAAGCTCAATGTGCGTTTTGCAAAAAAAATACTACTTTCGTATGAAGAATCGAAGTCCTTTTTTGCGCCTACAGTACAAACAAAGTTGCTTGTAGTAGGAAACCCTGTTAGAGATATTTTTTGGAATGCTGACTCAAATAGTGGGTATTCATTTTTAGAGTATAAAAAGTCAAATAAGCCACTACTCATGGTTCTTGGTGGTTCAAGTGGCGCCAAGCAAGTAAACAATGTTGTGTTTGAAAAACTTGATTGGCTTTTAGAGCAATTTGATGTTGTGCATCAAACAGGTCCTGGGGATGATTTTTCTCGCGCCTTAGAACTCGTAGCTGAGAGGGCGAGTGATGCAACAAAAGTATATAAACCCTTTGACTTTATTTATACCGAAATGCCCCATGTTTTATCATGTGCCGATGTTATACTTTCTCGCTCTGGTGCAAACTCAATTTGGGAATGTGCCGTAGAACAAAAACCTATGCTGCTACTTCCTTTAGCTGGAAGTGGAACGCGGGGCGATCAAGTAGAAAATGCAAAACACTTTCAACAAAAGGGTGGCGCAATTGTAGTTGATTCACTTGAAAAAGATTTTACTGTGCTGTGCGGAAACATCACCTCGGCACTCGAATTACTTAAACATGAAGAAAATTTACAAACTATGCGCGATGTATTAAAAGATATGACAAAGTCAAATCCTGCAAAAATAATCGCAAGCTTACTTATACAAGAAATAGGATACTAATAATGACATTTAATTTTTTAGACATTATATTTTTTGCAATATTATTGGTTATTGCAATTCATGGAGCCGTAGCTGGTTTTGTAAAAGAGTTTTTTTCAAAAGCTGCCATCGTACTTGGGGTATTTGTGTCGGTAATGTTTTATACAAAGCTTTCGCCATATTTGAACAAACACATAGAATCAGAATTTGTATCAAAAATTTTAGCCTTTTTAATCATTTTTGTTCTCATATATCTTATTGTCCGATTAATACAGCATTTTGTAGGTAGCTTTTTTGAAGGGGAAATACTCAGTGGTTTAGACCGTGTGTTGGGATTTTTCTTTGGAATAGCCGAAGGGCTTTTAATTGTGTGCATTGTACTCATTATTTTTTATGCGCAACCATGGTTTGATCTTGGACCATTGGTAACAGAAAGCTTTTTCCATAAAACATTTCATAAGCTTTTACAAGCTCCTGTTGGAATGGTACAAGAATATATTACTTTGAAAAACACATTACACGTTTACATATAGGGGATTAGTTCATTGTTCGATAACGTATTGTATCAAGATGCAACTTCGCTTTTAGCAACCCATATAACAAAGGGCGAATTGCCAAAATCAATTTTACTCTCAGGTCCATCCTGTTCTGGCAAGCTTACAACAGCACTCGAAATTGCTCGTGTGCTTTCATGTACTGGAGAAGTAGTTGGAGATTGGCAATGTTCTTGCCCATCATGCTTAAAACATAAAAGCCTTGTAAGTACCGACTTACTTATTGCTGGAAGTAGGAGTGTTACATGCGAGATTGCTGGTGCAAGAAAAACATTACTTGAAGCATATCAACAAAATGCTACATGGATACAGGCAAGCCGTTATCTTTTTGTTCGAAGTGTTAGAAAGTTAACTTCACGCTTTAATCAAGTACTATGGGAAGGCGATGATAAGGCCTCTAAAATAAGTCCACTTATTGCTAACATAGATGAAATACTTGAAGAACTTGACCCTTTGCAACCTTTAGTGGAACAAGAAAAATTTGAAAAACTAAGCACTAAGCTCCAAGACCTTTGTGAAAAACTAGAAAGCTCGTTTATGTACGATTCAATTCCCATTGCTCACATTAGGCGTGCACAAAGTTGGGCTCATTACACCATAGCAAGTGGAAAGCGTGTTTTTATTATTGAAAATGCAGACAAAATGCAAGAAGGTGCACGAAATGCGCTTTTAAAAATTCTCGAAGAACCACCTGAGCATTGTGTATTTATTCTTATTGCCGAAAATAGAAATGCGGTAATGCCGACTATTCTATCTCGTCTTAGAACATATTCTTTTGCTGCACGAAACCTTGAACAAAATGCAGAAGTATTACAACGAATCTATCGCATTAGTGATGAAACATTAACTACGGTAAAGAAAAATGCAAGTGTTCAAGAAGAAACAGTATTATCCGCATACCTTAATACTTTTTTACCGATTTCCCCTGAAGAACTATCGCATATTGCAAAACAATTTATAGAAGAATTAGAAAGAAAAGAAATTCCAAACATGGAAGACCTTCTAAAACAGGTAAAAAATTTTGATTCAAGAATTATGCTAAAAATATTCTTTAACGCCATTCTTGATGGGCAAAGAAAAAAGCTGTTAACAGCCGATGCCCAACAATGTGCAAAGGTTTCAGAGCAGGCAAGTGCCATACTTGAAGCTATAAAAACTGCATATACAAATATTACTATTTATAACCAAGGAATTACTGCCGCTTTTGAAGCGCTTATATACTCAATTGTAAGGGTTTGTTAGTGAGAGAGTTTTTTAAGAGGGTTACAAGTAAAATATCAAAGCTTACCCCCGAGCAAGTACAAGCATTAATAGACTCTCTTACTGAAGAAAATGATACACTTAACGCAGTGTTAGACTCTGTCCACACTGGACTTTTAATTTGTAATGATCAATGGCATTTAGAATCAAAAAATAAAGCCGTTGGTCGCTATATTCCAATGTCTCATTACAATAAGCAAACACCTGTTTGGGATCAAATAAAAAACTCAGAAATTGCAGATTTCCTACGTAAAAATAGTACTATTCAAAAAAATCACATTAGCGAAGAGTTTTTATTGTATGACTCAAATGGGAATAATAGGTTTGTTTTAGTTGGCATATATACTCTTGTCCGTTCAAAAAAACTTTGGGGCTATATTATACAAGTTGATGACATAACTGATAAACGTAAGCAAGATGTACTTATCAGACGAATGGAAAATATGGCTGGTTTAACAAACCTTGCGGCCAGTGTAGCTCATGAAATTAAAAATCCTTTAGGTGCAATAAGTATACACATTCAACTTATCCAAAAAGCATTAAAAAAAGCTCGTGATGGTGACGGAAAATTACCAAATGAAAAACATGCAGAAAAATACTTACATGTTGTAAATGAAGAAATAGATAGGCTGAATAATATTATAGTAGATTTTTTATCTGCCGTTCGCCCTGTACGCCCGAACATTGAAGCTGTAGATTCAACAAAAATATTAACAAGGTTTATAACGTTTATTGAGCCTGAACTATCAGAAAAAAATATAGAACTCCAAACTGACTTAATGAGTTTTTCTCCTTTAGTGCATATTGACCCAAAACTCTTTAATCAAGTGCTTACAAATTTGGCTCAAAACGCAATTGCAGCCATGCCTACTGGAGGTACTATTCATATAGCTACTACGGTATCGAATGATAAATTTATGCTTACCTTCAGAGATACTGGAATTGGTATGAGCCAAGAAACCTTGCATAGGGCTTTTGAGCCATACTATACTACTAAGGCGCAAGGCACTGGTTTAGGTTTAGCACTTGTATATAAAGTTATAAAAGAAATGGCGGGTGATATTAGCATAAAGTCTGAAGAAGGGCGGGGAAGTGCCTTTGTTATTACTCTACCAATACTACAGCGTGAACAACGACTCTTAGAATACGACACAAAACACGGGGTATAAAAATGAATGGAACAATCCTTGTTATAGATGATGAAAAAAATATTAGAGAGGGTCTTGCTGCAGCATTAGAGCTTGAAGATTATCAGGTTTTTATGGCTGATGATGGGAAAGTAGGCTTAGAATTATTAAAAAAAGAAGCAATCGATTTGATTATAACCGACTTACGCATGAATGAAGTTGGCGGTGAAAAAGTTCTCTCTACCGTTATTGCGCAAAACCCAGCAACAAAGGTTATTATTCTAACAGGCCACGGTAGTATTGATTCAGCAGTTGATGCTATGCGCCATGGGGCCTATGATTTTTTAACAAAGCCAGTAAACTTAGATCAATTAACACTTATTATTAAGCGCGCACTTCAAGGCAGAAAGCTTGAAATTGAACATAAGGAACTTTTAGAAGAAGTAAAAAAACATCGTGGTTTTGAAAAAATTATTTCTAAAAGCTCAGAGATGGATAAAGTCTTAAAGGTAATAGAAAAAACGGCAAATACAAAAAGTTCTGTTCTTATTACAGGTGAAACAGGGGTTGGAAAAGAACTTGTAGCTGATGCTCTTCATACTCTTTCTTCAAGAAAAGATAAACCATTTATAAAAGTACACTGTGCTGCATTGTCTGAAAACCTTCTTGAAAGCGAACTATTTGGACATGAAAAGGGGTCTTTTACGGGCGCTACTGGGCTAAAACGCGGTCGCTTCGAGCTTGCAAATGGTGGAACAATTTTTTTAGATGAAATAGGTGAAATTGATCAAAATGTGCAAATAAAAATTTTACGCGTATTACAAGAAAAACAATTTGAGCGTGTAGGTGGCGAACAAACAATTTCATGCGATGTTCGCGTTATTGCTGCAACAAATAGAAATTTGGAAGTAGAAGTAAAAGAGGGTAGGTTTAGAGAAGATTTATACTATCGATTAAATGTAGTAAATATTTTTGTGCCGCCATTACGAGACAGAAAAGATGATATCCCATTGTTGGCTTCAAGCTTTTTAGCAGAGTTTAATGCTGAAAATGAAAAAACTATAGAAGGTTTCGATGCTGAAACTCGTCGTGTTCTCTATGATTTTAATTGGCCAGGCAATATTCGACAACTTAGAAATTGTGTAGAAAGTGCCGTTGTTATGTGCTCAGAAAAATCAATAACTATGGACGACCTACCACCAACAATTGTAAGCTCAAATAAAAGCGCAAGTATCTCAATCCCTGTAGGAACCCCTATGGAGGAAGCAGAAAAAATAATCATTATGGAAAACCTCTCACGAAATAAAGGCAATAAAACCAAAACCGCCGATATTTTGGGAATAGGTAGAAAAACTCTTCATCGTAAACTAGATGAATGGAATGAAATCTAGTTTACGTGTAAAAATCGTGTAGCATGGAAGCTACACATAACTAAGCGAGTTTTGTCCTATTCATTTAGCTTCGGTACCGCAAAACTCGGGAGTAAATGAATCACGGATGATTCATTTACGTATGAAGACCTTGCATAGAAAGTTAGACGAGTGGAACGAAGTTATTAATTAATAATTATTAATTATTTCCTACATTTTTCACATTCAGTTGCGCTAAAAAAGATTTTTGAATTTGGAGAAACCGACTCTGTTACAAAAACATTACCGCCAATAACCGAATCTTCTCCTATTATCGTTTCCCCACCAAGTATAGTTGCACCTGCGTAAATTGTTACATTGTCTTTTATTGTTGGGTGCCTACGAACATTTTTTAAGCGCTGCCCCCCGCGGGTAGACAAAGCTCCAAGTGTAACTCCTTGATAAATTTTTACACGTGCACCAATGAGGGTTGTTTCACCAATTACAACACCCGTTCCATGATCAATAAAAAAGCTTTCACCAATAGTTGCCCCTGGGTGTATGTCTATTCCTGTTCTTGAATGTGCATATTCTGCCATGATTCTTGGAATATACGGAATTTTTTCCTTGTATAATTCATGTGCAACTCGGTGAACAAGAACAGCATAAAAACCGGGGTAGGTAAGAATAACCTCATCAAGACTGTAGGCCGCAGGGTCACCATCGAATCCAGCTTGGGCATCAATATAAAGTTTTTCTCTCACACTATCTAAACTGATAAAAAATTGTTCGGTTAGAATCGCAGCTTCATCCTTTCTGTTTTCTTGTTTTAATGCTTTTTTTATTTGAGATTCCATTTTTTTTTGCAAAAAAGGCACTGCATACTTTTGTGGTCCAAAATGATTTGGAAACAATACAACGCGAATACATTGCAAAAGGTCTATAGTTGTCGCTCTGTTAGGAAAAGAAAGTGTACTCATAATATTAGTCTCCTTGAGTAAATAAGTCTGTAGATAAGTAGCGCTCACCAGTATCAGGTAGAATTACAACAATGTTTTTATCTTTGTTTTCTATCTTTTTTGAAAGTGCTATTGCAGCGCTTAAAGCTGCACCAGAAGAAATGCCTACTAATAGACCTTCTGTTGTAGCAAGTAACCTTGCCCCCTTATATGCCTCGTTTTCTGTCACTGCCATAAATGAGCTACATATCTTTTTGTTAAAAATTTCAGGTTCAAAGCCAGCTCCAATCCCTTGTAATCCATGAGAACCAACTTTTCCTTCTGAAAAAAATGGGGAACTAGCTGGCTCAACGCCTATAATTTCTATATTTTTCTTTTTTGATTGTAAGTATTCGCCTGTACCTGTTATTGTTCCTCCTGTACCTATACCAGCAATAAAAATGTCAATATTTCCATCCATGGCATTCCATATTTCAGGGCCAGTTGTTTCTCTGTGCGCTTGTGCATTTGCACTGTTGGTAAATTGGGAAGGCATAAAACTGTTTGCGTTTTCAAGGAGTAATTCTTTTGCTTTTTCAATTGCGCCACTCATACCCTTTGACGCTTCAGTAAGTACAATATTAGCACCATAGGCTTTTATTAGTTTTTGCCTCTCTATACTCATGCTTTCACTCATAGTTAATGTAAGCTTATAGCCTTTTGAAGCGCATAACGCTGCAAGGCCTATACCAGTATTTCCGCTTGTAGGTTCTATTATTGCAGTTTCCTTATTTATAAGATTTTTTTTCTCAGCATCTTCTATCATAAATAAGGCCGCCCTATCTTTTACGCTACCTGTAGGATTAAAAAATTCAACTTTTGCAAAAATATTTGCATAAAGTTCAAGTGATTTTTTAACAGAACACAATTCTACAATAGGGGTATTTGAAATAAGCTGGGATACATTTTTAAATACATTCATACGCTTCTCTCTTGTTCATAATATGTAATAAGTATAGCATAGATAAAAAGCTTGTCAAGTAAGAACGACTATACCCAACACATCTTACAATAGCACATTGTAGGGTTGCAAAACAAATAGAACGGGTATAGGTAAAAAAAATAGTAGAAAG
>CAYJHL010000046.1:0-11825 GCA_964369585.1 uncultured Treponemataceae bacterium
TAAAAGATATTACAGAAACTATTAAACAAGGGCAACGTGTTGTTGTTATTGGTCCATCTGGTTCTGGTAAAAGTACCTTTTTACGTTGTTTAAATAGATTAGAAGAGCCCACAGGTGGACATATTATTTTTGAAGGTTCTGATATTACCGACCCTAAAACAGATATTGATGCTCTTAGGCGAAAAATGGGAATGGTGTTCCAGCATTTTAACCTTTTTCCGCACCTTACAGTAATGGAAAATATTACCCTTGCTCCTCTAACGCATAAGTTAATGACAAAAGAACAAGCCAATGAAAAAGCCCTAATGCTATTAAACAGAGTTGGCCTTGCTGACAAAGCAGAGGAATATCCTTCAAGACTTTCAGGAGGGCAAAAACAGCGTATTGCAATTGTGCGTGCCCTTGCAATGGAGCCAGATGTAATGCTTTTTGATGAGCCTACTAGTGCCCTTGACCCTGAAATGGTTGGAGAAGTTTTGGAAGTTATGAAGCAACTTGCAAAAGAAGGCATGACAATGGTTGTTGTAACCCATGAAATGGGCTTTGCACGTGAAGTTGCTGATGAAGTATACTTTATGGATGAGGGAGTTGTCGCAGAAAAAGGAAGTCCAGATGCAATTTTTGGAAAACCAAAGCATCCAAGGCTTCAACAATTTTTACAATCAGTTTTATGACGAAAAGGTGCAGTTTTTTGCTGCGCCTTTTTTTTGAATGAGTCAATTATTCAGATTTATAAAAGTAAGCATTAGTTGTGTGCAAATACTGAAAGAAAGAATAAACAAGGTGTATTTTTTAACCTACGAAAGAAGAGATTAAAAAGACAAGAGGCTTTTTTTGTGATATACTATATGAATGGAAAAACAAGTATTATTTACAACGCTTCTTGTTGAAACATCACCTCAAGCTTTACCTTTAGGCTGTGCTTGTGTTGCATCGGCTCTTAAGCAAAAACTTTCACAAAATTCTTTTGATACAGTTTCAGTTGAGATTGCAGATTTTTCATTAGAAGATTCTTTTCTTTGTTTTCTTAATGATGAGAAAAAAGTTGAAGTTCTTGTAAAAAAGATTACTGAAAAAAAAGCCGATATTATTTGTTTTTCACTGTATGTTTGGAACCGTCATTTACTTGTTCAAGTTGCAAAATGCATAAAAAAGGCATATCCAAATATTCTATTGCTTGCTGGTGGTACCGAAGTAACAGCAGCTCCAAAAACTTTTACCAATGATTCTGAAAACCCCTTTGATTGTATTGTTGCAGGTGAAGGAGAAAATGCCGTTTCAGCAATTGTCTGTGACTATATTAAAAGCGGAGAAAAACCAAAAAATCTTATTGAGTACAGTTCTGTTTGTAATTTAGAAGAGATCACTTCTCCCTACTTAGACGGGACGCTGGATGCTTCAAAGTATTCTGGAGCTTTGTGGGAATTAGCCAGAGGCTGCCCTTATTCGTGCTCATATTGTTATGAGTCGAAGGGAGAAAAAAAAGTACGTTACATGCCAAGAAAAAGGCTTTATGAAGAATTAGATTTTTTTGTAAAAAATGACGTAAAGCAAGTATTTGTGCTCGATCCTACATATAATGTAGACAAAAACAGGGCTTTAGACATGCTTCGCACAATTGAAAAAAAAGCGCCCGATATTTTTTTTCATTTTGAATGTAGACCTGAGTTTATCGATATAAAACTCGCGCGTGCTTTTTCTCAAATACCGTGTTCATTGCAAATAGGATTGCAGTCCTCTAATGAAAAAGTACTATCGCTTGTAAATCGATCTTTTAATAAAAAAGATTTTATTAGAAATATTGGCCTACTAAATGAAACAGGAGCTGTGTTTGGTTTTGATTTAATTTATGGACTTCCAGGAGATTCATATGAAGGCTTTATGAAAAGTATTGACTTTGCCTTAGAGCTATATCCTAACCATCTGGAATTATTTCAGTTAGCTGTTCTTCCTGGGACTGACCTTTTTGATCGTGCTGGAGAGTTAAAACTTTCTTTTATGCAAAGTGCACCATACTTAGTTAAAGAAACGCCTTTATTCCCACCAATTGATATTGAAAAAGCAAAGGTTCTTGCACAAGCAACTTCTCTTTTTTACACGCAAGGAAGAGCTGTACCATGGTTTTTATCGCTAATAAAACCTTTACAAAAAAAGCCAACAACGTTTATTCTTGATTTTTATCATTTTATTAAAGGCTCAGCTGAGCTTAACAAAAAGTGTGTTTCCTTTGAAAAGATTGTCGAAATGCAAAAAGACTTTATCAAGGCACAATATTCTCAAAAAAATATAAAACATCTCATTCGCTTTGCCGCAGATTTAATCGACTTAAATGCTGCTATTTCGAGTTACATTGCTGAGGGTATAGAAAATCGAGTGGAACTAAATTATCATCCTGAAGATCTTTTGAGCCCATACAGCCAAGACCCAAAGTATTTTGTTCAGCATGCAGAGAAGTTTCCATGTACCGTTGAAATTAGTAAAAAGGTAGAAGAAGAGACGGGCGAAATATTCTCAATAATATTTTAAGTGTGAAGTTGCAGTAGCGATTGTAGGGCCGCCGAAGGCGTTCGCCGTAAATCGGCGAATGGAGCGATAGCGGAAGGCCGAAAAGCGCGACCGAGCGGGTTTTACCCGCTCGGGACTGCCCTAATTAATATAATAGTTCTTTTACTTCTTGTGAAAATTCTTTTTCTATTTTTTCTTCAATTGTCCGTATTGCCCTTTGAGCGGCTTCTGTTTCGGTTAGATGGGCTTCTCTCCCGCTAATACTCCATGGAAAAGATGTTTTACCTTTCATGTCTACCAATTCCGTATTGAGCGTAAAGCGGACGTACTTATTATTTTGGCTTGATGTCATAGAAAAAGGGGAAATGAGGAGTTCTCCATATAAAATGTAAGGCATAGAAGGGGAAGTCTCTGCAAAACTTGTAAGAATTTGACTTTTGTAGCCTGCATTTTTAAATACAGAGCTTAATGCAGCGGTGACTCGTGTGTCTATATCATCGGAGATAAACACACCAACATATATTTTTTCTTTTTCGAGTTCTATTAACACCGAAATTGCGTTTGCACTTTTATATGCTAAATCGATGTTTTTGAATATCGAAGGGTTTATTACCGAAAGAAGTTCCAAATATGTTTCATTTTCAAGCGCAATTTGCAATGCTTTTTGTGCCGACGAAAGGCCTTCAAAGGTAGCCTCATTATCTATCATAACATTTAAAAGTGCATTAATAGCGTCTTCGTTTTCTGTAACCTTGTTATAATAATAATTTCCTACTTCTTTTCGATTAAGAAGCGCTAAAGCATAGGTTGTGTTATCGTTAGACGTCCAAACCTCTTGTATTTCTATACCCGTTATTTCATCTATCAGAGAGCTTGTTTTAACTGTTGATTCATATGATTGGCTTTGATCTTCGAGGTTGTTTTCAAAAACTTGGCTTGCAAAACTTGAAGTTTCAACTTTCTGTCTTAAAATCTTGCTTAAATTTGCAACAGCCTCAGCTTCTGCAGCGGCTCTTTCTGAGGCATATCCAACTGCACTAAGGAAGTCTTGTTCGCTGTATACTGCATCTGCATCCATAACCCATATTGGTGCTGTTTTATTTTGGTTCTCCATTGTAGTGCACGAGGTTAGAAAAAGGGCACTAATTGTCCCTAATAAAATGGTTTTGATAGGATTTTTAATTATAGTAAACATACTGCCTCCACTAAATTTACATTATTTGATTCAACCGACACATTAGAACTGGTTTGTTGAAATACAATATTATTATATGCATCATAGCATGTTACTTCTACAGAATAGAGTCCTTTTTGGACGTTTAACCCTCCAACCCAAATATGTGCAGGAAAGTACCTTGATGAACGGATATCTGCCTGTTCAGAAAACTCTGTAAAAAGATTTGCTGCCAAATTAAAAACGCTTGCCCATTGGGCTGCCTCTGTTTCTTGCATTACAGAGGTTACAGATTGATTTACCACCGTTTTTGAAAGGGAGCGCATTAGTGATTTTAGATAAATTAATCCTTGTCGTTGTTGAAATGTATCCATTGCAATATTTTCGACACTTTCAATAAGTTGTAGTGTTCCCTTTTGAGTATTCCCTTCTGCATCAGTTGCTTGTATTTGAATTGATGAGATTTTTGATGAGTTTTTAATCATAATGGGAAGGGCAAGTTTAAAGGATGAGTTTTCAACAATTCCTGGTAACCGTAAAACGTTTTCGTGTTTTTCCGGTGCAATTCCTGTATAACAAAAAACATTGAGACGTTCTTTATCATTTGGTATAGAAAACTCTTCTGCTACGGCAGTTGGAATAGGGAATGGATATAGCTGCTTTTGATTTAAAAAGGCTCGTTCAATGAATCTTTTATCAACCTCGGCTGAATCCATTTGTCCAATAGAGCGGTAGAGAAGAAGGCTCACATATCGAGCAAAGGCAGAGTCATAAAACTCGATTGTTTGAGAGTTATTGTTTTGCGAAAGAAGAGTGTTTGCATTATATCCTTCATCAGAAACTTGCTTTTTCGCGAGTTCTAATGCAGGTGCATATTTTGTAGAGAGGAGCTGTAATTTATTGTTAAATCGCCTAATTTCTACAAAAGCTTCATCTATTAAGTCCATTTGGATATAATTTAGAGCCATAAAAAGATTTGTATAAATATCTTCATAATCTTCGCCTGCATAATCTACAACATTGTCATTAAGTAGGTATGAATTTATTGTTTGTGTTATGCTAATTGCAAAATATTCTTCGATTAGTTTTTCTGCTGCTGAAAGTTTTTCATTTGATAATTCATAGTTACCAGCATAGCGAGTGAGTAATCCTGTATCGAGAGAGTATAGTACTTGGTCTGTTTTTGGATACAAGCTCTTTTTATTTAATTCAATATCAGCATAGGCTTCAGAAAATTTTCCATTTTTTGCCTGTGAGTCGGCAGAGGAAAAATTTTCAGTTGAAGCACATGATGATATTGCGAAAATTATTAACAGAATAGAAATTATTGTAGAAAAATGGAGCCATTCCTTTTTAAGAGAATGGCTCTTTTTTCTTGAGAAGAATTGTATTTTCTTTCTCAAAAAGGTATTCATATTTAAAAGCGTGTTTTTGGGTTTGTAATAAATTTCTTAATTTCTGAGTTTTCACCAACCCATAATTTACGATTAGACTCTATATCTATAAGTTCGGCTGTTACGTAGTAAGTACGTGTTGCTTTATTATCAATTGCATCTACTATAGTTTTTACTGAACCTAAAAGCATAAAATCAGCTCCTGTTTCATTTGCAAGTCTGCTTGCTGTTTCTTCGCTAGCCCATTCTTGTTGTTCAAGTCTTTCTTGACGTAAATCGTCTCTTTGATCTGCACTTGCAACAAAGTCTACTCTTCCGCTGTTTATAAGAGCTGCTTCAAACTTTTGTGCAATAATTGATGTGTCAAGATGCTCATCACTTTGGTTTTTAAATGATCCTACAATTACTACAGGTAGAGCACTGTTATTTTGAATATAGTTTGTAATTGCAGGGGCTGCAACACACTCTGTTACAAGTGAGTTTGCCACAAGACGAACATCGGTGTCGTTCCAATATCCGCTTAAATCTGTTTGGGTTTCTGCATCAATACGTTCAACTTTTGTTGATGTGCAACTAAAAAAGAGTACTAACGTACAAAGCAGTCCTAAAAGTGTAATTTTTTTCATTTTATTGACCTCCAAAAATAAATGCAAATACCTTTGCATCATCGATTGTGTGTTGAATTGATGAGTTTTCATTTGGCATATGTGCTGTTTCATCTATTGTTGCCCAAACTACTGCATTAAATCCTTTTAAACGAAGGAAAGCGCCTACTGTACCGCCCCCAATTCCAATTGGTCGAGCAGTAATTCCTCTAAGTTCTTTTAAAGCTCTTGTTAATTCAATAACAACAGGTGAATCGACTGGTGTTGGAGGTGTTTTTTTTGTTTTCTCTTCTTCGCAAGTTATAGTAACATTATATGCCTTTTCTATGGCTTTTATTCTTTTTGCAATCTCTGCACGTATTTCTTCGAGCTCATAGCATGGCAAAATTCTGCAATCCATATAAAAAACATCTTCGCCTGGTATTGTGTTAAAATTTGGCACATTTGACTCTCTTTTAGTTGGCTGAAATGTTGAATAGTTTGATTCAAAGATGTCATCTGTTTTGTTAAAATAGTTTTCCAAATCGTTAAGACTTACAGCAAGGGCTGACCCTGCAAGGCATGCGTTTGAACCTAAGTCAGGTCTTGAGCCGTGAACTTGTTGTCCTTTTACAATAAGTTTCAGTGGAAACCCTGTTTTTTCGGCCACTTCGAGCATCTCACCTTTTGAATCTCCTGCATCAGGAATGATTATAATATCTTGTTTCCTAAAAAGATCATGTTCTTTTAGTAAGTATTGAATTCCATAAACAGAACCCACTTCTTCGTCTGCAACAAAAAGAAGCTTTATGGTAAAGGCCGGTTTTATACCTTGTTCTAAATACGCGAGGCTTGCAACAACTCCTGAAACTAAGCCTTGTTGATTATCTTCTACCCCTCGACCATAAAGTTTACCATCTTTTTCCACCACCTTCCATGGGCTGTTTTCCCACTCAGAGATTTCGCCTTCAGGAACAACATCGGTATGGGCCATAATCCAAATACTTTTTTCATCACTGATGCCTTCTATTGTTGCAACAAGATTAGGACGAATTCCACTTGAAACTCTTGAGTCTGGGGCATCGAAGCGCTCTAAACATGTAATACCATGTTTTTTTAACCATTCTTCTAAGACAAGAACTTTTTCTAATTCTCCATCTCCACCACTTTCAGGAGCCATGGCTATTTTTGCAGTTATGGTTGTTTGTAAGTCTACAATTGTAGGTTTGCTTTTATCAATGTATGATAAAATCGAATCAAATTCATTTTTTTGCATGTGTTACCTTATTTGTTGTAAACATTCCAAGTAGATTGAACGAGCGTATCTACATCAGAGCATTCAGCTTTCCAGTTTAATTTCTCTCTTGCAAATGCAGAGGTTGCGTATAAACAAGCAGGATCTCCAGCTCGTCTTTCAACATATTTTGTTGGAATTTCTTTTCCGGTAATTCGGCGTGATGCATCAAGCATTTCTGTTACAGTTATGCCTACTTCGCTGCCGAGGTTTATTTTTAAACTTTCATTGTTTTTTGAAATATAATTAAGAGCTTTAACATGGGCAATAGCGAGGTCTTTTACATGAACATAATCACGAATACAAGTTCCATCTCGTGTATCATAGTCTTGTCCGAAAATTTGAAGCTCTTTTCTCATCCCGCATGCAACTTCCATTATAACAGGTAAAAGATTTGCTGGATTTTGCTCTAACCCTGTTAAAACACCGTCAGGATCATATCCTGCAGCGTTAAAATAACGTAAAGAAGCAAACTTTAAACCCTTTAATTTATCGTACCAATCCATATAGTTTTCAATATCTAGTTTTGTAAAACCATAATAATTTTCAGGATTTTTTGGATGATTTTCATCTATAGGCAGGTATTGAGGTTCACCAAAAACTGCAGCTGAAGAAGAAAAAACCATATACTTGCAGTCATGTTTTGCTGCTGAATTTAAAATGTTTAATGTTCCGGTAATATTATTTACAGAATACTTTTCAGGTACAATCATTGATTCACCGGCTGCCTTAAATGCGGCTAAATGAATGAAAGCATCAAAGTTTTTTGAAAATGCACTGTCTAAATCTTCAACATTTAGAATGTCGCCTACGATTAGGCTATTTTTTTCAAATAAATTTTGTTTTAACCCTGATGAAAAATTATCAAAAACAGTTACATTGTGACCATCTGCCATAAGCTCTTTTACAACATGGCTACCAATATAACCAGCTCCGCCAATTACTAAAACATTCATAGAACCTCCAAGTGATACAATATTTTAGCATAAACAACCGTTGTTGACAAGGAGTAAATGTTTTCGAAACATAAGCTTGATAAAATGTTTGAATAGATTTTTTCTGTTTTTTACATGTTTGTTACAGTTTTTTTTATTGTATTGTGATATACTTATGGTAGGACTGCTATGAAAAAAAAATATATGAAGCACTCTAAGATGCAGTATAATTTTTCAAAAAACAAATTCTTAAAAAAGCTTTTTGGGCTTCGTTTTAAGTTGGGTTTTAGTGCTGTGTCTAGTAAGAAGTCTGTTCATATCGGGCGCTTTGCGTTTTTAAATAGCAGGTTTACATTACGAACAGAAGAAGAAAACACACGCCTTCCAATAAATCCAGAAATGATTTGGACTCTCCCTTCGACATATAGTTTTATTGTTATAAGTGATATTCATTTAAAGAAAAGCGATACGAGGATGTTGGAAAAGCTACAGCATGCTTTTATTAAGGGAGATTCTTTTATTGTTGTAACAGGAGATCTTACCTCTACTGGTGGGAAAGAAGATTTAGAGTGTTTTGTTGATATTTCACAAAGACTTCCAATCCCCTGTTACCCTGTAATAGGAAATCATGATATCTATAAATTCAATTGGCCAACATGGCAAGATGTTATTGGACAAACAGTGTATAGAATTGATAAAGAAGACACGACCCTTTTAATGCTCGACTCTGCAAATGGGTTCCTTGGTAAAAATCAACTTGAATGGCTAGAACAACAACTTGAAACAAGGCGAAAACATGTATTTGTGTTTAGCCATTGTAATTTTTTTATTCCAAGAAGGACTCTGTTTCAACAGTTTTCAAGTTTGTCAGAACGGCAATACTTTGTAAATATTTGTAAAGGAAAAGTAGATGCTGTTTTTACAGGGCATAGTCATAAGCAATATAGCCACCTTGCAGAAGGTGTTTTATTTATGAACATGGAAGATTTTAGAGATAAAGGAACTTTTTGCCGTGTGCATGTTTCTCCCAAAAAATTTCAATGTACATATGCTCGTGTTATTGATATTTGATGGCTTGAGTTCTTTTTTGTTTTTGAGTATATTCATTTTATATATTTTTAGGAGTAATTATGAAAAAAATTGTATTAACGAGTATCGTTCTCTCTGTTATTGTCCTTTTCTCAGCTTGTGTTGAAGATATTAGCCCAGAGGCTACTTGGACACTTGTTTCTTTAGATGATGGGAAAACAGATTTCGAAAAGGAAGATGGAACACTAAAAGGTACAGTAACCTTGTCTATAATAAAGCAAAGTGAAAAAGAATACGGTATCTCTGGTTTTTCAGGAGTTAATCACTTTAATGGTGTGGCAACAATTGATGGAAGAAGCATAACCGTTTCTCCTCTTGCAGTAACAATGATGATTGGTTCTCCAGAAACGCAAATGGTTGAAGATTCGTTTTTGAAAATTTTGCAAGACGGTGGAAAACTTTCAGTAGAAAAAGATGATGGAGAAATCTATCTGAGCATAAAGCAAAAGAAAAATGATACAGAATTAGAATTCGTTCAAACTCTTTTAGAAAATACATCTTGGAATTTAGCAATGTATAATGTTGGGACGGCTGTGACAAATGTGCCAGCAGCTCTTGAAGGTGTAATGTTAGCTTTTTCAGCCGATGGTAAGGTATATGGGAGTACAGGTGTAAATAATATTATGGGCTCTTATGTGTTTACCGATGATGGAAGTTTAACTTTTTCATCCATGGGAACAACAAGGATGGCCGCTCCAAATCAAGAGGTGCGAGATTTTGAGTTGCGTTTGTTAGAACTTTTTGAAAAGGTACAAACGTTTGAAATAAGCGGACAAAATCTAACGTTGCGGAATAAAGAGGGCGAAAGCTTACTTGTTTATTCAAGATAACGCGAACAGGGCTTGCTAAATGGCAGGCCTTTTTTTATGGTAAAAAAAATTTATTGCAAAAATTTGAAAAACGTGAGATAATTATTATATACCAATAGTGATGGTAATCTTAAAAAGGGAAGGAAACGACATGGAAAAGATTAAAGGAGTTCCTGTATCTGAAGGACGAGCACTTGGTAAAATACTATTATTATCGATTGAAGATATAAAATATGAAAAAATAGCTATTCAATTAGAAGCTTTAGAAGGCGAAAAAGAAAAGCTTCACAAAGCATTACAAGAAACAAAAGATGAACTGACAAAGCTTATAGATATGGCAAAAAAGGATGAACAGTCAGACCAAGTAGAAATATTTGAAACATATGTTGTAATGTTGAGTGATGTGATGCTTATACAAGAAGTTGAACAGCTTATGGAAAAGGAATTAGCAAACTTAGAACACGCGCTTTCTGTTGTAGGTGAATCCTATGTTGCAAAAATGCTCGAATTGGATGACCCGTATTTTAGAGCGCGAGCAGATGATTTTAAACAAATATTTAGAATGATTTTTGATTCATTAAAAGCTACAAAATCTTCAGTTGTGCGCCCTACTGAACCCTTTATTTTAGCTGCAAAAGAAATAGGGCCAGCTGATATGGCAAAGGTGGACAGGACCCTTTTGCAAGGATTTATTCTAGAACATGGAAGCAGAACTTCTCATGCTGCGATTATTTCAAGGGCAATGGGAATACCAATGATTTCCGGTATAGAAAGCATTGAAAGCGTTCTTTCTGAACAGGTTTTTTGTGCCCTTGATGGTACGGCAGGACATGTATACATTTCACCTACAGACGAAATTATTGAAGAGTATCAATCATACTTACAAGAGATAAAACAACAAAATGAAGAAGATAAAAAGCTCTTAAATGAAGAAGCAATAACGGTAGATGGAACTCACATTGAACTAATGGCTAACATTGGAAGTCAGCATGAGGTGCAAGAAGTGCTTGATAGCAATGCTGATGGAATAGGGCTTTTTAGAACTGAGTTTTTCTATATGGAAAATGGAGGAACGTCGCTTCCAACGGAAGAAGAGCAATTTGAGGTTTATAAACAGGTACTTTCAGCAATGGGAGAAAAGCCGGTAATTTTTCGCACACTAGATGCTGGTGGTGATAAACAAATTGCCTCACTTGGAATACCGGCAGAAGAAAATCCGTTTTTGGGTTGGAGGGCTATACGCTATTGTTTAAAACGCACTGATGTGTTTAAGACGCAAATAAGAGCACTGTTGAGAGCAAGTATGTATGGAAATGCAAAAATTATGCTTCCGATGATTATTTCAAAAGAAGAAGTTTTGCAAGCAAAGACTATAATTCATGAAGTATATGAAGAGTTACAAAAAGAGAGTATTGATGTTAAGAAAGTTCCGGTTGGCATTATGATAGAAACACCGGCTGCAGCAGTTAATGCAGTGGAACTTGCTAGCATTTCTGACTTTTTTAGCATAGGTACAAATGATCTTACCCAATACACACTTGCTGTGGATAGGGGAAATGGCCATATAGCAGACCTTTACGACGAAGGTCATCCTGCGGTTATGTATCTTATTCGGCATGTTATTGATAGTGCAAACAAAGCAAATATTCCAGTTGGCCTATGCGGTGAAATGGCAGGAAACGCAGACTTTACTGAAAAGCTCTTAAAAAATGGCCTCAGAGATTTTAGCATGAGCCCAATATTAATCTTAAAAGCAAAAAAACTTATAAGAAGTCTTTCTACTAAAGCCTAGATTTTGGTTTTAGGGCGTTCCCCGCCAAGGCGGGTCGCACTTTTCGTGGTTCCGCCTTTCGGCTTCATTCGCGCCGTTTTGGTCCTAGTGCGGACAGGGCAAGCCCTGTCCCTACGGCTCGAACCGCTTTCAGCGGCCACTACAATTGCTAACGCGTTCGCATGCAGGCGTTGTGGTCATCGCTGCTTCTGCTGACCCTTGAAATAAAACGCTTTTTCGGCTATGATAATTGCATGGAAACAATGAAAA